>JAJRPT010000066.1 GCA_024280675.1 Bacteroidota bacterium | reverse complement strand
TAGAAAATATTCTTTCTGGTAAAAAGATTAAGTTAGTGAGTGAGCTTGATTTGATTTCAGAGATTTGGACAGAGGGCAGAGAAAGTTTGCCAGATGATGAAATATTTATTCACCCAGTGGAGAGGGCGGGCGAGTCTAGGCTCAGTAAAATTGATAAGATGAGGGAGTCGCTCAAAGAGAAAAATCTTTCACACACATTGCTTTGTTCCCTTGACGACATCTGCTGGGCATTTAATATTCGTGGATATGATGTGCCATTCAACCCTGTTGCAATTTCTTATGCTCTAATTTCTTTGGATTCTGCGGACTTGTTTGTTCGGTCAATAAAAGTCCCAATCGAGGTTAAAGAAGAATTAGAGCGTGATGGCGTTACGATGAAAGAATACTCAGAAATAGAAAGTGCAATTCCTGAGTTAAGCGGAAATGGAGTTTATATTGACCCAAGTCGAACAAATTACTGGCTGTATGATAAAATTCCAGAGAAAATGAAAATTGTGCTTGGTGTCAATATTTCTACAAAACTAAAAGCTATAAAAAATGATATTGAAATCCAAGGGATGCGTCGGGCGATGGAGCGTGATTGCGGGGCTCTTGTAGATTTTGCCTATTGGCTTGAGGATTCTTTTGGAAAAGAGGAAATTACAGAGCTTTCTGCAATGGCAAAGCTCAGAGAGGCAAGAGAAAATCAAGACAGTTTCTATGGCGAAAGTTTTAATACTATCGCTGGCTATGGCTCCAATGGGGCTATTATTCATTATGGCTCGACCGAACTAAGGAATAAAACAATAGGCCCCGGTACTTTTTTTCTTCTCGATAGTGGGGGGCAATATCTTGATGGCACAACGGATATTACACGAATGTTCCATCTTGGCGTGCCAAGCCAGATGGAGAAAAGAGATTATACTTTGGTATTAAAAGGAATGATAGCCCTTTCGGTACAGAAATTTCCAGAAAACACAAGAGGCTCTCAACTTGACGTTCTGGCAAGGCAATTTCTTTGGAACGAAGCAAAAAATTATGCCCACGGGACCGGTCACGGAGTTGGAGCTTTTATGAACGTACACGAAGGACCTCAGAGTATTAGAACAGAAGAAAATCCAACAAAGCTGGAAGCTGGGATGATAATCTCAAACGAACCTGGACTCTATAGAGTGGGAGAATATGGCATTCGCATTGAAAATCTAGTTTTGGTCAAAGAGGAAAGTAAATCTGAGTTTGGAAATTTCTTAGAATTTGAAACCTTGACTCTCTTTCCAATTGAAACTAAGTGTATTGATTTTGATTTGATGAGTGGGGAAGAAATTGATTGGTTAAATAATTATCACGCCCATGTTCTTGGGCGATGCCTTGGTTTAATTGAAGAGAAGCCAAAGCGTATTTGGTTGAAGGAGAAGTGCAAAGCGGTTTGAACAATACAATCAAAAAAATAATACAGTGGACACTTACATTAGCACTTTTGGTAGCATCGGTTTGGTATGCCTTCAAAGGAATTGAGTTAGATAAATTAGCTCATATTTTTGCTGAAATTAATTATATTTACGCCATACTTCCTGTGCCAATAATTTTGCTTTCCCACTGGATGAGAGCTTGGAGATGGAAGACTTTCTTGGCACCCGTCAAGGAAATAAAATCGGTTTATAGTTTATTTTCTGCGGTTATGATATTGTACGCAGTGAACGCAATTACGCCCAGAGCTGGGGAATTTCTCCGCCCGCTCATCATCTCCCGAAAAGAAAAAATATCTTACTCTTCAACATTTGCAACCATAATTTTAGAGCGAGTGATTGATGTAATAACACTCATGTTGCTATTTGGAGTGACATTTATATTGCTAAGGGAGAAGGTCTTGCAGCTCTTGCCGCCTGACATTAGCCCAAATATGCTAATAATAATTTTGATATTGATGATATTGATTGCACTTGTGAGCCTCTATCCACCATTTATTAATTCAATGCTAAGGCTAACCGTCCGCCCAATTTCTGCCAGACTGTACGAGAAGTTATTATCTATTGTTGAGAAATTCAAGCGCGGACTTGCCATAGTAAAATCTCCAAGGCAATATCTTCGGATTGCTTTGGAATCGGCCATTATTTGGTTTTTGTACTCACTGCCTCTTTATATAATTTTCTTTGCATTTGATTTTCAAAACACACATCACCTTGGGTTAGTTGATGCAACAATGCTTGTAATCGTAGCGGGGATTGGTGTGACAATAGCTCCAACACCTGGTGCTGTGGGTGTGTTTCATGTGCTTGTTTCTGGGGCAATGGTTTCTCTTTATGGGATTGATAAAGAAGTGGCATTGGCCTATGCAACAGTTGTTCATGGAGTCTCGAAGCTGACCGAGACTATTGTCGGTGCTGGGTTTTTCTTCAAAGAAGGCATTAATCTAAAAACAGATAAAGAAGTTCCAGAGGGTGCGGCAAAATAGTTAATGCTTTTGAGTGTACTTTACTCAAAAGCAGAAATACCAGTGATGTCGAGACCAAGAATGAGTGTATGAATATCGTGAGTACCTTCGTAAGTGATTACCGATTCGAGATTGTTGGCATGACGCATGATTGGATATTCGGCCAAAATCCCATTTGCTCCATGAATATCACGTGCAACCCTGGCAGCATCTAGTGCCATATTGCAATTATGACGTTTAACAAAGGAGACATGCTGTGGTCGATATTTGCCAGATTCCAACATTCTACCCACGCGCTGAACCGCAAGTTGCGAATTAGAAATATCGGTGAGCATTTTGACCAGTTTTTGTTGAATTAATTGAAAGCCGGCAATAGGCTTTCCGAACTGCTTGCGAGATTTGGTATAATTTACAGAGGACTCGTAGACCTGCATTGCTGCTCCAATCACCCCATAAGCAATTCCAAAACGAGCCTGAGTCAAACAAGAAAGTGGACCTTTTAGTCCCGAAATATTCAGACGATTTTCCTCAGGTACTTCCACATTGTCGAGTACGAGTTCGGAGGTAATGGACGCACGAAGTGAATGTTTCCCCTTCATCATTGGTGCCGAAAAGCCGCCCATTCCCTTTTCGACTATGAAGCCATTGACCACCCCGTCTAGCTTTGCCCAAACAACGGCAACATCGGCTATTGTCCCATTTGTAATCCACATTTTAGTTCCATTGAGAACATAGCCACCGCCGTCAAGTTTTTTTGCGACACTAAGCATTCCGGCAGGGTTTGAGCCATGATCAGGCTCGGTTAGCCCAAAGCATCCAATGGCTTGGGCTGTTGCAAGTTTTGGAAGCCATTTTTCTTTTATGGCATCTGATCCATAAGACTCGATTGGGAACATGACCAGTGAATTTTGTACAGATGCGAATGAACGAAGAGCACTGTCGCCCCTTTCAAGCTCTTGCATTGCCAGACCATAGGCACAATATCCAGCTCCGGCTCCACCATATTTTTCGTTTGTTTTAATTCCAAAAAGACCAATGTCAGCCATCTTCTGGGTTAAGTCCTCGGGGAATGTGCCGTCGAGATAATGCTGTTCAATCACTGGCATCACGTCGGTATCGACAAAATCACGGACAGAATCACGAATCATCAATTCTTCTTCCGAATACAAACTGTCCAGCTCAAAAAAATCCACGCCTTTGAAACTCATTTTATTTTCTCTTTTATTTTGTAATAAATTATTATTAAATCATTTTCAACTCTTTGCCAACTTTTATAAAAGCCTCAACTGCAAGATCGATTTGTTTACGAGAATGCCCAGCCGAGATTTGTACACGAATCCTGTCAAGTCCACGTGGGACAACAGGAAATGAAAATGCAATCACATAAACACCCTCTTCCAACATACTGCTCGCAAATTTGACTGCAAGCTCGGATGAGTTCTCAAATTTCCCAAACATTATCGGTACGATGGGGTGAATGCCCTCAATTATATCAAATCCAGCCTCAGTCATTGCGTCTCTAAATATCTGTGCCTTAGACATTAGTTTATCTCGTAAATGATTAGATTCAGAAAGAATCTCAAGGCATTTCAGAGTTCCGCCAACAACTGCTGGAGCTAGGGTGTTGGAGAATAAATAGGGGCGCGCCTTGTTTCTCATCCACTCAACAATTTCCCCTCTTCCAGAGATACAACCTCCCGAAGCTCCACCAAGTGCCTTGCCAAATGTGGTCGTTATGATGTCTATTTTATCAATCACATTAAAATGCTCGTGAGTTCCACGCCCGTTTTCTCCCATGAATCCACTTGCGTGCGAATCATCGAGCATCACAAGTGCGTCATATTGCTCCGCTAATTCACAAATCTTGTCAAGCTTTGCAACTTCCCCATCCATTGAAAAAACACCATCGGTGGCAATGACTTTGAAACGGCAACCTTGGGCTTCTTGCAAACATTTCTCAAGCCCTTTGAGTGTTTTTCCAGTTTTTGGGTCAGTAGATTCGGTGTTGCCCATATCGGGATGATTGTATATCCAACGCTTTGCTTTGGAGAGTCTTATGCCATCAATTATTGAAGCGTGATTTAGTGCGTCTGTGATTATTGCATCTTCTTTGCCAAAGAGCGGTTCAAATACGGCAGCGTTGGCATCGAATGCACTGCAAAATAAAATCGTATCATCGGTACCCAGGAACTCTGATACTTTCTTTTCTAGTAATCTGTGGTCGTCTTGGGTTCCGCAAATAAATCTGACGGACGAAAGCCCGTAGCCACGCTTGTCAATTTCTTGGTGAGCTGCCCTGATGAGGTCTGGGTGAGAGGAAAGTCCAAGATAATTATTTGCACAGAAATTCATAACCCATTTTCGGCCAACAAGAATTTCAGACCCTTGAGCAGATTCGATAATCCTCTCATGCTTATAAAGTTTTTGCTGGTGTAGTTGTTCAATTTCTGAGACTAGATGCTCTTTCATTTTCCCGTACATATTCTCTTTTTTCCTAGAATAATTTTGTTCTGTTTTTATTTACAAATTTAATGAATATTATTTGAAAAATGTCCTGTGCCAAAGGCAAAGATTGAGAAGTGCATAAATTT
>JAJRPT010000065.1 GCA_024280675.1 Bacteroidota bacterium | reverse complement strand
CCTGCTCACTGGTGGCAATGTCAATAAAACTTTTTCCCCAGATTCCTGTTAGGCTAACAATATTTTTCTCATCAATAGTCCAATCATATTTTAGACTCACATCCTGGTATTCTGGAACACCTGCAAAACTAAAATCTACACCCAGCGTATTGACAATGAAATCAAGGAAAGAATATCTGTAATTGATGATGAATGAAGCATTCTCATTTGCCGGACCTTCTGCCCCAAACTCAAATCCATTAAAGCCCATTTGCCCAAGATATTCGTATTTGTCCTTGTTTCCCTTTCTGGTATGAAGGTCAAAAACACCTGAGAGCTTGTCACCATATTCTGAAGGGAATGCACCGGTCATAAAATCACTATTGTCCAAGAAATTTACATTCAATGCACTGATTGGACCTCCGGTTGAGCCTTGTGTGGAAAAGTGATTTGGATTGGGAATATCCAGCCCATCAATCCTCCAAAGAAGTTCGGTTGGCGAGCCACCACGGATAATAATATCATTTCTCTCATCGGAGGCTCCAACAACACCGGCATAATTCTGAGCCATTTTCGCTGGGTCAGATCTGGAGCCAGCAAATCTTTCCACATCATCGATTGAAAAGCGAGTGGAAGAGACGATGGCAGATTCATTGATGGCAACAAAATTATTTTTCTTGGCCGAGACTATAATCTCACCGGTGGAAAGAAGACTTTGCTCTATTTCAAAAGTCAAAAATGCTTGTTTGCCAGAAGAAAGCACAATATTGCTAAGCATCGGCTCGTATGAAATAAAACTTGCCACGACCTGATGCCTGCCCACAGGAACATTTTTGATTATAAACTCACCATTGGATTTCGTGTAAGCTCCTTTTTTTAAATTCTTTATCTGAACACTTGCCCCCGCAATCCTTTGCTGGGTTTGCTTGTCAATCACTATCCCTTTTATGTCTTGGAATATGACTTCTTCGGCATTTGCATTCCCAAAAAATAAAAACACAAACAAAAGACTTATAATTATTTGCCCTATCATAAGAAAACCTTTTTTAATTATTAATTTTTAATTATTCATAAATTAAGTTTAGATATATTATGACTAATAGTCATTTTATATTAAAAAAATATATTAAGATTTGATTGAATTATTGACGAACTCAAAGAAGCCAGTGAAGATTTCTTCTTTAGATATTTTAGTCAGATGTTCTTTTTCTGGACTAATATTGCCAATATGTTGGAATACTCCATCGCTCATATATTGCAATAATTGAACTGTCAAATCCACATTTAAATCCGCTCTAACGCTTCCATCTTTAATCCCAAGCGTTAGTGCCGATGCCATAATCTTGTCAATTTCAGCACCTTTTTGGAAAAGTATTTTTAATACTTCTTCATTCTTTGGGTCATGGTAGCTCACCTGATTAACCTTTGTAATCATCTCATAATACCCATTATACCTGGTCATAAAATTATTATATGCCATACCAATCACACCTATTTTCCCAATTCCAAGCACTTGAGTGTTCATAGTCTCAGAGAAAACATTAATCAGTAAATTCAGACCACGCAGAATAATGTGAAGCAATATAACTTCCTTTGATCCAAAATAGAGATAGATAGTTCCTTTGCTATACTCAGCTTTTTCGGCGATTTCGTCCATAGTCGTGTTCTCGTATCCTTTCGAGAAGAATAATTTTTCTGCCTCATCAAGGAACAATTTCATTTTATTCTGCCTATCTCTTTCTTTTCTTTCTTTATTGCCCACAGCTAAACCTAGATATAATTATTGACTGACGGTCATTTACTAGACTGCAAGTTATTGCAAAGAATATTCAAAAGCAAATTATTTTTGAAAAAGTATTATTTAGATTATATTTTTGTTGTCGATAAATTAGAAGTATCTTGAGGTTTGTGATTAAGTAAGACAAGATTAAGAATGTATTTTCGTTAACAGAAATATTTCTAATGATAAAATGTGTAAATGAATATTATGTAGGGTATCAAAATGAAAGAGATTAAAGAGGACAATGAGCAAGAACGGATGATGCGTGAGATAATGAAAAAGGAGATGATGTCCAAGATTGAGACAATGATAAAGGAGGACAACCGCAAGGTCATCACTTCAATAAAAAGAATGGTAGAAGATGAGGAAGAAGATTTCTTTTGAGAGTTATGGTGGCAAATTAGATTCTCTTTTTAAGTGGAAGTTTCTTATAATTGCAGTCTAAAAACTATGCAAGATGGAGAATAAAAGATGGACGAACTAACCGGCGATTGGAAATTTGATGATTTTCTTCTTTTCATGCTAATTTATGCAGCATCGGCAGATCTCAAAATTACCCAAGATGAGAAGGGCTTAATAATTTCTAGGTTTGGAGACGAGTGGTATAGCAAAATGCTTACATTGTTTTCTGACAACACAGATTTTGATAATTTTATGATACTACACGAGTTCAAAGACCGATTCTTGGAGGACAACAAAAATTTAGACAGGGTGATGGATTCGATAAAGGAAATTTTTTATGCAGACGGAGAATTTTCTACAAACGAGCGAAATGTAGAAATTGCTATCAAATCTATCTTGGAGAGTTAAATGCTCAGAAACTAATCAGCAATTATTTTTAAAAGGTAAATCTCTTGTTTACCTTTTTTTTTTGTTACTTTCGGCTTATGCTAAAACAAAAATTACATAAAATAATTTTCTTTGCAGACACATCGCAGGGTAAATGGTTCGATATTCTGCTTATTTGGACTATAATACTTTCTGTACTAGTTGTCATGCTTGATTCGGTAGAGGAATACCACAGTCTCTATGGCGATTTTCTATTATCATTGGAGTGGTTTTTTACAATAATTTTTACCATCGAATATTTGCTACGTCTTTGGGTCAGTCCCAGGCCTGTAAAGTATATGTTCAGTTTTTTTGGGTTAATTGATCTTTTCAGTATTATTCCAACATATCTCAGTCTTTTCTTGCCAGGCACACAATACCTAACCGTCATACGAATTCTCAGAGTATTAAGAGTCTTTAGAATATTAAAGTTGGCAAAATTCATTGGCGAGAGTCAGTTGTTAAAAAGTGCATTAATTGCTTCCAGAAGAAAAATACTTGTGTTCTTGGTTGCGGTATTGACAATGGTAGTCATCATAGGCTCGCTCATGTACCTCATCGAGGGTTCAGAGCATGGGTTCAACTCTATTCCTAAATCTATATACTGGGCCATAGTGACGATGACAACGGTGGGCTATGGCGACATGGCACCCGAGACTCCAATGGGACAATTTCTTGCCTCGATAATCATGATACTGGGCTATGCAATAATTGCAGTACCCACAGGAATCATGACAGTTGGCATAGGTCAAGCCCAGAAAAAACAAGATAGTGAATTGTTTGAATGCAAGAGTTGTGGCAATCTTGATGGCGATAGCAACGCAAAATTCTGTAAACAATGTGGCAATAAATTATAAGTTTGTGATTAATTTAAAATAAATACTGTCATAGCGTAGACACCAACACAATTCCCCAATGAAACAAATCTCAATCAGAGAACTCCTCGATGCAAACAATCAGAGTTTAATCGGAAAATATCCGCAATTCATACAAAAGATAATAATTTACTCTATAGAAAAATTACTCAAGATTAATGAAATCAACAAGTTCATTTCTCTTGCAAAAGATAAAACCGGCGTTGATTTCATTGATTTACTTTTTGAGAAGCTGGGTGTAGAAATTAATTATGAGAAAGACTTCTTAGACAAGATACCGGCAGAAACATCTCTTATAATCATTGCAAATCATCCCACCGGTGGGCTAGATGGCTTGGCATTGCTTAGTGTTATCCACAAAAAAAGACCTGACATAAAAGTAGTGGCAAATGATTTACTCTCGAACATTAATAATCTCAGAGAAATGTTCCTGCCGGTAGACCTTTATTCGACTTCCAATCAAAGAGAAAACATCTCGGCAATAATGCAACACATTCGCTCTGGTAATTCGGTATTATTTTTCCCAGCCGCCAAAGTATCCCGCAAAATTAATGGACAAATACGTGATTTAGAATGGACTTTGGGCGCGTTTAAAATGGCGAGGAAATTATCTACTCAAATTCTTCCAGTCTACATTAATGCGAAGAACAGCCGCCTGTTCTACCTTAGCTTGAAGCTAAAAGACTCACTCGCTCCCTTGCTTTTGCCCAGAGAAATGTTTGGGCAAAAGGGAAAAACTATTGAATTGATACCACGGAAAATTATTACCAAAGAAATATTTCGGGATATAAATCGTGATGAAGATGTTGGTGAGATGGTGAGAAATTATCTTTACGACACCCATCACATATCTCCAACACTTTCTAAATATCTCAAAGGTCAATGAAAAAGCAAAGTCTAATCTCAGAGCATATTCCATTATTTCATAAAGAAAACGGCGATATTTATATTATTAAATTTGGCTCAGGCGAAAACGATGATGAGTTTCTAAAGCATATCGGAAATGTCCGTGGTGAGGTTTATTCGGCCATTGGAGCAAAATTTCAAAGTTCCGAAAGTGATCAGGACAAATTCGACAACAACACCACACACATACTTCTTTGGAATAGGAACGAAGACGAGCTGATTGGCGGGTACAGGCTTTTTCCTTGTTGGGAATTTTTTGATGACAAAGGTGCAAACACTTATCTTTCTAATATTTTTAATTTCTCAAATGAGTTTATTTCAAAGCACAAAGACTCAATCGAGATTGGCAGATCTTTTATCCAAAAGAAATATTGGAACAAAAATTATTTAGATTATCTTTGGTTTGGTATCGGAGAGTATTTAAAGCAGAATAAAAGGGCAAAATATTTTTATGGGACAGTGAGTCTGGGGCGTGAGTATTCGGCCGTGGCAGTTAGTTTGATTTGTGCATACTACAGGAAATGGTATTGGAAACCAGACGGAGATGTTCAATGCCACCCAATATATGAATTCCCCAAAGATATTTCCCCTTTAAACAATTCAATCTTATCCGGAAAAACAAGTGCCGAAGATTATAAAATACTAAGGCATGAGCTAAAGAAAATTAATTCAACAGTTCCCGTTTTGCTCAGGAAATATGTTTCTCTCACCAAGGAAGGTGGAACCAAATTCATTTCATTTTCTTATGACCAGGAATTTGAGGTAGTTTCTCTTCTGTGCCTTGTGGATTTGGGCAAACTGTCACCACTTTTCCACAAAAGGTATTTGGGATAAAAATATTAAGTGATGATGTAAATTCAAATATTTTTTTTTATTTTAAAAAGCTTAAAAATGATAAAAACCCTACTTTTAATATTAATCAGCCTAACGGGATGTGACATTGTTAATTATTTTTCATTTTATCCTGATAACAAAGCAAAATCAAGCAAATATAATATCCCAAATTTTGCACATGAGACATGGCTTCAAACAAGTGATGGCGAATTACTTCAAGCATTTTTATTTAGTCAATCCTTAACAATCCCCTAACTCCATGATATTAAAAGAGAATGTGTGGAAAAGTAGTCAAAATATAGTGTTCCAAATTGCAGGATATTTCGTAAATTGAATGAAAACCTTGCAGAAAAATAGGATTAAAAATT
>JAJRPT010000064.1 GCA_024280675.1 Bacteroidota bacterium | reverse complement strand
CTTCTTTGACAGCGTCAGCAATTACAGTAGAAATCAGCTCAACTGTGGTGATTGAGTCGTCGTTGGCTGGGATTGGATAATCTACCTCGTGAGGGTCACCATTGGTATCGACTATTGCAATTACTGGAATATTCAAGATGTGAGCTTCTTTGATTGCCAGATGTTCTTTGACAATATCGACAACAAACAACGCACCCGGAAGGCGGGTCATGTTTTCAATTCCACCAAAAACTCGGCGTAGTTTTTCTTTTTCTCTGTCAAGGAGCAAACGTTCTTTCTTTGTAATGCTCTCGTAGGTTCCGTCTACCGACATTTTGTCGATTGACTCGAGACGCTTGATTGATTTTCTAATAGTTGGGAAATTAGTAAGCATCCCACCAAGCCAACGCTCGGTGACATAATTACAATCACAATCAATAGCAATTTCTTTTGTGATGTTTCGAGATTGTGATTTAGTTCCAATAAACAAAACTCCTCTTCCACGAGCAACAGAATTAAAGGCTGCATTTCGGGCAAGATCGATGAGGACTTGTGTCTTACGCAAATCAATTACGTGAATACCATTTTTTTCTGTGAAGATGAACGGTGCCATCTTGGGGTTCCACCTGCGGGTGAGGTGACCAAAGTGAGCACCGGCTTTGAGCAACTGCTCGATTGAAGTGTAATGCTTCATATATTTCCTTAATTGTGTTTTACTACTGCTAACCCTTCATCCTAATTTGCTCATCTCTTGGGGGAGGGGAACTTACAGCTTTCTTTTGAAAAAGCCAACCCACCCCTCTTGTGCGAGGCACACACAAATAGTCCGGGAGCATGATTATTATTAAATAAATTAACGCTTAGAGAATTGGAAACTCTTACGCGCTTTTTTGAATCCATATTTTTTACGTTCGACCATTCGTGGGTCACGTGTGAGCAGGTCTGCTGCCCTTAGTGCGGGTTTGAGTTCTTCGTCGAATAGAACCAAAGCCCGTGCAATACCTAATTGTATGGCATCAACTTGTCCTGTTAGTCCGCCACCAAGAACCTTGACAAATATGTCGAAGGTGTCCTCGTTGCTTGTTGTGACAAGTGGCTTCATTATTTCATGTCGGTGAAAATCGATTGGGAAATAAGAGGAAATTTCTTTTTTATTGATTATGATTTTCCCAGATCCACCCGCAAGCATTCTAACAGATGCCACAGATGTTTTACGCCGACCCGTTCCTTGATATTGCTTAATCATATCTTACTAAAATCCTTAAAATTGCTTAATTTATATTCTTTTGCCACCTGTGCCTCGTGTGGATGCTCGGCACCAGCATAAACTTTTAACTTCCGGTACATCTGACGACCGAGGCGATTTTTTGGCAACATGCCCTTTACCGCTTTTTCGACCACACGTTCGGGATGCCTTGACATCAGTTCTTTGAAAGATGTGAACTTTCCACGTCCTGGAAATCCGCTATGCCTGAAATATTCTTTTTTCTCTATACGCTTTCCAGTCATTTGCACTTTGCTGGCATTGATGACAATGACAAAATCACCGCAATCGACGTGAGGGGTAAACCATGGCTTATGTTTTCCACGAATGAGGGCGGCTATTTGAGTGCAAAGGCGACCAACAGTCTGACCCTCTGCATCTACTATCCACCAGTCTCTTAGCTCCGATGCTAGTTCTTTGCTTTGTGACTTTGTTGATTTTGCTGTAATCACTTCTGTAGACTCCAAATGTTTTTTTATATTCTAAATTATCTATTTTGATTATTTATTCTCTATAGCTTGCAAAAATAGGAAAAGATAAATTAGCAACAAAGTAAATGTTTATTTTTTTGACAACTATCTTTTATTTGTTTGACCAAGATGGCTTGATATTGTCGTATAAAAGATTAGATTTGCAAATTAATAAATCATATATAATTAATTAAACTCATGCAATATATCGGCACAGTATCATCTTCTCGTGGGCTAAAGGGAGAGATTGTATTAAAAGATGTCCCAGAGAATATTAATACAATAATTGGGGGCACGAAAATACTCATTGGATATTCGGCTAAATTCTCACAAGAATATACACTAGATTACTTCACAAAGTCAAATCGCAAGTCTTTTGTAAAGCTGGGCGAGATTAATTCCGAAAAAGATATTATGGAATTAAAAGAAAAAGGAATGTTTACCGACACAGAAAATATTATTAAAGAAGAGAATCAGGATTTGTGCGATGATATAGTGGGCGTTAAAATTATTGATGACAAGAGTGGCCAAGAGATTGGCATTGTGACAGAGCTTTGGTATGTGCGGGGTTCAAACGATGTTTGGCTGGTGAAAACGCCCAATGGCGAGTTGCCTATTCCGGTCACCTGCGAGGTGATAGTCAGCAAGAATTTGGCTGAATCCATTGTCAGAATAAACCTAATCGATGGTCTTATTGATCTCTTAGACGCTGGTTCCTAAGCTAGTAAATTATGATTTTTTGAACTCTGTGATTGCCACCACCCTCAATAGAAATGAAATAAACTCCCGTGGCTAAATTATTTACCATTACTGCTTTGCTACTCATATTCTGAGCTAAAACAATATTTCCCTCAAGCGAGTAGATAGCTATTCTGCCGGTCTTGTCCTTTGGAGCATTAATTCTCAAGAGGCTAGATTTTTGCTCATAAGTTATTAAAACCTCTTCACCCAGATTTTCAAGAGATTCATAATCTAGTTCATATTCTCGACTCTTTAACACCAAGTCTGGAAGCAATGAAGAAGTGACTAGGCACTGGTAGGCCCCCTCGACACTTTGGGACAATTTACCGTCTTCATTTATTTCAATCTGAAGACTGTCTCTTAGCCAAGTGTAAATGTTTTCTGTGCCATCGACACTCACCTCAAAAATACCGTCAGAGTAGACAAGAGGCAGAACTGTGTCTTGGTTCTTATAGATGTAATTCTTGTATTTATCTAAATTTGTTTCAAGCGGTGAAAAGGTGAATTTATTTATTGAAACATCTAAATCAGTTAATTTGGGAAAGTCGAAATCGGGGATGTTGCCAGACAATAAATTATTTTGGAAATTTAAGGCCTCGAGTAGCGGGAGGTCGAAGTTTGGGATTTCACCTGATAGCTTATTATTATAAAAATATGCCCACCTTAGTTTCCCTAGATTAAAATTAGGAAGTGTGCCACTGAGCCGATTATTATCTAGGTAAATTGCGTCAAGTTTTGGCAAATCAAAATCGGGGACGCTTCCGCTCAGATTATTTTCGGATAAATACATTTGCCCAATTTCGGGAAAGTCAAAATCAGGAATTTCTCCGCTCAAGAAATTAGTCTGAAGACGCAGGATTTGCAATTTTGGTAGGTTAAAATTTGGGATGGAACCCCTTAGTTTGTTGTTTCTAAGATTTAGATTTTCGAGATGTGGAAAATCAAAATTGGGGATTTCCCCCGATAGAAGATTATCTCTTAGGGATAAGGACACTAGATTTGGAAAGCTGAAATCTGGAATTTCCCCGTCGATATTATTTCCACCAAGAATTAGCCTCTCGAGTTTTGGCAAGCTGAAATTAGGGAGCGGACCACTCAAATAATTTATTATGAGATTTAGCTCCTTTAGTTTGGGCAGTTCAAGGTTCGGAATCGCACCACTCAAATTATTATAAGATAAATCCAGGAGTTCCAGCTCTGGGAGATCTATTTTTGGAATATCACCACTCAGATTGTTATTGTTTAAATCAATTCCTAAGACGCGCGCCCAAAAGATTATAGTGTCAGCCGTCTCAGCAACAATTTCATCACTTAGCTCAAAAGAAATTCCATGAGGTGAGAAGGTGCTTGAGAAACTAGTTTGTTCTAGCGGCCAGCCATTATTATTTTTCCAGTCTGCTCCAAAGCATTCGTAATAAAATTTGTTTGCCTGCTGAGTCTGAGACGGTGGCAGAAGATAGACTTCTTCTTTTGCAGAAGAAATAATTGGCAATAAAAATAGAAAAAGTAAAAGTATTGTCATATTTTCACCACGGCAGTTTACATTGTTTATTAGTTTGTTTATTAGTTTCCAGATTTAATAGTTTTTCCGGATTTAAATTCTCTTCTAACGGTACCTTCGATTGAAATAGCCACAGAGTAGAAATAATGATCACTTGGCAATGGATTCCCAAATTGGTCAAGCCCATCCCATTCAACATGATTCTTTCCCACATGGAGTTCAGTGTTTATTCTTCTCACAAGATTTCCCATTATACTATAAACACTAATTTGAGCAGAAAGTCCCTGTCCGGAGTGCAAATCAATTAAAAAAGTTGTTCTGGAGGCAAAAGGACTAGGGTAATTAGTTATTTTATCAAGATAGGAATCCTCTGAGAGATTGAACCTAACCTTCACCGTGTCAAAATTCCCGCTTGCATCCTCGAATGCAACTTTTAGTAAATTGGCATTGGGGTAGTCATCATAGGCCAGATTTTGACTCGGGAAGTCTATCCTGGCTTTTAAGCCATTGTCCT
>JAJRPT010000063.1 GCA_024280675.1 Bacteroidota bacterium | reverse complement strand
CACGCCCGCCGGCATCTGGACGATTGAGTAAAGTGAATCCAGCCCACCCATAGCATTTGATTTGACTGGCACTCCGATGACGGGAAGTTCTGTCGTTGCTGCAATCATGCCAGGCAAATGTGCGGCACCACCCGCACCTGCGATGACGACTTTTAGCCCACGTTCTCTTGCCGAACGACCATACTCAATCATATCAAGCGGTGTGCGGTGAGCCGAGAGTACTTTAATCTCATGTGGGACTTTCATTTCTGTCAAAAAATCTGAGGCTGGTCCCATTGTGGGTAGGTCCGAATCCGAACCCATGACTATGCCTACGATTGGCTTTTGCATTTTATTATTCTTTAATTTGTTTTAGTATTTTGTTATTGGCAAAATAAAGAAAATATGCTCAAAGCCCAGCATTTTTTAATTAGTTTCAGGCGTGGGAATATTTATTTTTTCTTTGCATTGAATTGTCTTATTCTTTCAATGATTTCACTTAGTCTACTTTTTTTCTTGCTGGTATCCTTAACGCTCAAAGGCTTTCTGTCCTCTTCTGGAGGTAGCACGCTGGTGGTATCTGGAATTATTTCAAGGCTAGACTCCTCTTCGGCTGTTGAACCGTCTAGCGATTGGATAACTTCTTCAAAAATTGAATCATCGAATTCCTTGCTACCTGGTTGGATAAAGACTTCTATTCTTCTGTTGGTTTCTCTATTCTCGGGACTATCATTTGGCACAAGTGGTCTGCCATCGGCAAAGCCGGCTACTTCTAGTTGATCGGGCGAGAAATTTCCAAAATTTTCAAACACCATTGCAATCGATGAGGCACGGGCAGCCGAAAGATCCCAGTTCGATCTGAATATACGGGTAGAGATTGGCACATCATCGGTATGACCAGAAATTATTGAATGAACATTCATTCCTTTGAGGCTAAGGGCAAGTCGCTCAAACAGTTTTTCCATTTTAGGATTAAGCTCTGCACTTCCAGAGAGGAAAGTAGTTTTGGCTGGAAATCTTAGAAGTATTTTGTCTTGCTTTTTCTCAACTTCGGCGACACCAGTATCAATTTCTTTGGAGAGTTGTTCTTGCAGTTCTTTTTCAATTGCATCTAAGACTTCAGCTTCTTGTGCGCTAATTTCTTGTGTTAGCTCTTTCTCCCTTTGTATAGCATTTGATTTTATTGATTCAAACTCATAGTCGTAATCTTTTTTATGTGCGTGAGTCAGTTCGTCAGATTTTTCATCCTCTTTGATTTCCACTTTATTGGTCGCCGGCACTTGAAAGGGAATTTCTATCATCTTTGTTACCGGTTGCCCAATCATACGAATGCCACTAAATGCCTCACGCAAAGATGTCGCTGCTCTTTCGAACTTTCTTGGAGTGGTGTCCGCCATCGAAAGCAGAAGCACAAAGAAAGTAAGGAGCAGTGTCATCAAATCCGCAAAAGTCACCATCCATGCGGGGGCTCCTTTTGGGGGGCATTTTGGACATTCTTGTTCGGCCATTCTTTTTTCTAAATTAATGTTTCATTATTAAAAATTACTTTTTCTCAGCCTCATCTGGATTTTTCAAATAAGTATTAAGCAGTTGAGTCATAACAAGTGCTGATTGTCCTTGTTGTATTGCCAGCACTGATTCGATTATTAAATCAAGGTGATCTTTTAATTCTTTTGCTCTCATCTCTAATTTTTCGGCAAGTGGAATACAGAATACCTGAGCAATGGCAGCGCCGTAGAGAGTTGTAATCAGTGCCACTGCCATCGACGGACCAATGGCTGCTGGATCGCTCAAGTTTTGTAGCATGGCAACCAGCCCGATTAGCGTTCCAATCATCCCCATTGCGGGCGCCGAGTCACCCATAGAGGCAAACATTTTCTGCCCTTGTTCTGCGTCCTCGATTGCCCTTGTCATCAAATTCCTGAGTATCTTTTCTGTAAATTCTGGCGAATGCCCGTCCATCACAAGGTCGATTCCTTTTTTCATAAACTCATTTGGAATATCTTGACCTTCGAGTGCAATGATACCATCTTTTTGAACTATTTTAGTTAGTCCTGTAGCTTTTTCGATAATATCTGATGCTTTCATCGATTTCTCAAAAAATGCCGCTTGTGCCGCCACAATAAATGCTTTAATCATCTCAGACAGACGATATTTAATAAACGTCACACCAAATGTTGCACCAAAAACTACCGCAATACTAGGAATATCAATAAAATATTGTAATTCTGAGGCACCCAAAATTGCAACTAATATAACCACCACTGTAGCTATGAGTCCAATCAGCGTTCCTATATCCATATCAACCTCACGTTTGGCTATTATTAGACACAACTGTTCTTCTAAACAGTTCTAGTCCAAATAAAAATGTTTGCAAGCTAATAAATCAATTTCTATGCCTGAATTATTTTCCACTTGTTTGTCAAACAAAAGTATGGACGTGATTTAATTTATTTATGAGTAATTTTGAAAAAAATATTATAGTGAGTCAATGTTAATAATTCTTCTTCTATTTATACTAAATACTGAAATCCTTATGAGTGAAACGGAAAAACCTATTGCTAAAAAATTAGACCATAAGACCACAAACCACAATGTTGAACGCAACGATCCCTATTATTGGATGCGTGAGCGTGACTCAAAAGATGTACTAGATTATATCGAGCAAGAAAACAATTATTCTGTGCAAAAACTAAAAAACACAGAAGGTCTTCAATCTGAATTATTTGAAGAAATCACCGGGCGAATCAAGCCAGACGAAGAGTCTGTTCCATATTTCTATAATGGATATTACTACAAATGGCAATTCTCCCAAGGAAAAGAGTACCGGGTTTACAAAAGATATAAAAGTGCCGAAGATGAAAATAATGCTAAAATTCTGCTTGATGAAAATGAGCAAGCCAAAGGGCATGATTATTTTGCATTGGGTGGGATGTCAGTTTCTCCAAACAATGAAATTCTGGCATTTTCACAAGACACGGTCTCACGTCGTTTCTATAATATTTATTTTAAGAATATTGAAACTGGGAATATATATTCTCAGGAAATCAACAATAGTGACGGGACAATCGTTTGGGACGAGAGCTCCGAATACATATTTTATGTGAAAAAAGACGAAGAAACACTTCGTGAGTTTCAAGTCTGGAGACACAAATTT
>JAJRPT010000005.1 GCA_024280675.1 Bacteroidota bacterium | reverse complement strand
GGACTCCTTCTTCTTCAACACTTTCCGACCCAAGTGTCACATACGAAAAATCAGGCACATACTCAGTCAAGTTAGTGGTTTCTGGTGGAGAAACGCTTGACAGTCTCACAAAAGAAAATTATATTAACGTCGGCTCTGTTGGTGTTGGCGACCCTGTACCATATTCTGAAAATTTTGACTCAGGTATTTTTCCACCACAGGACATTATAATCAACAACCCAGACGGCGGAGTGACTTGGGCGCTTGATTCTGCGGCATCTTTTAGCGGAGCTTATTCTCTTAGGATGGACAATTTAAATAGTAATTGTTGTGGTTCGGCCGATGAAATTGTGTTGCCATATTTTGATTTAACTAATATTGACGGCGAAGATTTGGAGATGACATTCAACTGGGCTTATGCCAGATCGGATCCGTCATTTTCCGATGAGATGATAATATTACTTTCCACAGATTGTGGCACCAACTTCACTCAAATCCAATACAAGACCAAAGCTTCGCTCTCCACCGCACCCACCCAGACCACTCCATTTATTCCCGATTCCAGTCAATGGAAGCCAAGCACCATCTCGCTAAATCCATATTCTGGCGAGCAGTACGTGATGATTAAGATTGTCAATATAAACGACGGGGGCAATAATCTCTACATTGACAATATTCGTATTGGCAATGTTTTAATAGGAGTAAACGACTCTGGTCTGGACTCTGATTTTAGTTTCTATCCCAGCCCTGCATCTGATTTTATTGTTTTGAAATTACCTGAGCTAGGAGCAAACAATAGTTTGAGGATTTACAATTCCTTGGGTGAGCTGTTGCTCTTAGAAGAGCTTGCAAACCAAAGAGAACACAGAATTTCGACACAGAATTTAAGCTCTGGCATTTATTATATTGAGTTAGCCCGCGCCGGCGGTGGCACCCGCGCGACAAAGAAATTAATCATCTCAAGGTAGTCAGCGGGCAGTCGGCCGAAGGGATTATTCGGCACTCACGGAAAGTATGAAATGTTAGTATTTTGGTTTTTGCTTAAAATGAGCAAAAGCTACAACAACAATTCTGTCTTTTTGAATTGAATATAATATTTTATATGGGAATATTTGAAGGCTTGCTTTTCTGATTTGTTGGCTAACAAGTGGGTACATTTAGGGAAATTCAGAAATTTGATTTAATGTTTGTCTTACTTCTTTTTTTAATCTGCTTTTCAAATTTCTGGAAATCTGCCCGTAATAATCCAATGAGTTTGTTAGCTCCTCTTTTGCATGTTTGTGGAAAAACACTTTTATCATTAAAGCAGTTCCTCTTGAATTTTACTCAATGGAACATATTCAGAATCATCGGAATTATTCAGCCGTTTATTAGCTAATTCTAACCACTCTGATTCAAAATTGGTATCAGATTCATTGTCAATGCTCAATAACACTTGATTTACCAATTCCACTTTTTGTTTTAGGTCTAGTTTATTTATCTCGACTTGTAAGTTCATTTTCTTCTCTTAGTTATTTGTTTTTATATACGAATTTAGTGGAAATTAATTTGATTTCGTGTGTAAAACTATGGTTTGCTTTCTAAAAACATTAGTTTTATATTTCTTTTATTTTTTGAAGGGGTAGAATTATGTATAAATGTCCAGTTTGTGAACAAAATATTGATGAAGGTAAATCTAATAATGCTGCTGGCTCTTCTAGAATCAACTGCCCTGTATGTGGTTATTTTATTATCACAGGAAATAGTGAATGGTTCTTAAAAACAAGTTTAGAAAAACTAAAAGTAACAAATAAAATCCTAAGCGGAATCCTTCGCAATCGATTTGAAAGAGGTATTGAAAACATATTAACTATTAACAATCTTGAAGAAATAGTAAATTCTGAAGTTATCCCAAAAGACCCTCTTGATAAAATAGAGCATATTTTTATTGCATTGTATAATGGAATAAATGAAGAAGGTAATATTAAATTTAATATATCCAATAATCTAAATATGGTTTATTGTAATAATGAAGCCTTTAAAAAATATTTTGATATTTTAGTTGGGCAAGAATTAGTTGGCTATAATTCAGAACATATAATTCCAACAATTCCAACCTTTAAAGGCTATGAAAAGTTTGAAAAACTAAAAGCCCAAAAACCACAAACAAACAGAGCATTTGTAGCTATGAGATTTTCAGATGAATATAATGAAATGTATAAAAATGGAATTGAAGAAGCTCTTGAAGAATGTGGATATGAAAAACCATTCAGAGTTGATATGAAAGAACATAATGGTAAAATAGACGATGAAATAATCTCAATGATTAATCAGAGTTCTTTGCTAATTGCAGATTTTAGTGAAGACAGAGGCGGAATCTATTTCGAAGCTGGATACGCAATGGGCAGAAAAACTCCAGTAATCTTTACTTGCAAAGAAGGAAATACAGACAATCTTCATTTTGATACAAGACAATACAATCACATAGTATGGAAAACACCTGAAGATTTAAAAGAACAGTTAATAAACCGAATAAAGGCAACTGTTCAGATTTAACACGCAATGAGAGTTTGATAAAGTGCCACAATGTGGCTAGATTTGTAAATGGAAAGAAAAACAAAAATTGGAAATATTGAGATTGGGAATGGCGTTTTCCTTGCTCCGATGGAAGATGTGTGCGATTTACCATTTCGGATTGTGTGCAAAAGACTGGGTGCCGACATTGTTTATACCGAATTTATTGCGGCCGAAGGGATTATTCGGCACTCACGGAAATCGAAACAAAAAATGACATTGACCAGCGAAGAACGACCGGTTAGCGTACAGATATTTGGTGAGAATATTGATTCAATGATTGAGTCGGCAAAGATTGTCGAGGATGCGGGTGCTGATATTTTAGATATTAATTTCGGATGTTGGGTAAAGAAAGTCGTTCGTCGTGAGGCGGGTGCTGCTTTTTTGAAAAAACCAGATGAGATGGCCGAACTCACCCGCAGAGTGCAAGAAGCGGTGAGCATTCCTGTGACTGTAAAAACTCGGCTGGGCTGGGACAAGAAGTCCATTGACATTGTCCGCATTGCCAAAATGATTGAAGAAGCTGGTGCAAAAGCTCTGGCGGTTCATTGCCGAACAAGAGACATGGGCATGACGGGTGAGGCGGACTGGACTTGGGGCAAGAAAATAAAAGAGGCGATAGATATTCCTTTTATTTTGAATGGCGATGTCAATACTCCAGAAGATGCCAAACGTGCGTTCGAGGAAACGAATTGTGATGCTGTGATGATTGGGCGAGCGGCAATCGGCTATCCTTTTATATTTCAGCAAGTCAAGGACTTTCTCGAAACTGGTGAATATCAAGAAAGTCCAGACATTTACACTCGGGCTAATGTTTGCTTGCAACATCTCGAAATGACTAACAAATATAAAGGAGACCGTGGGATTGTGGCTTTCCGCAAACATTACTCTGGCTACTTCAAAGGTTTTTATGGAGCATCTGAGCTTCGTTCTTCGCTCATGGCATTCAAAGAATTTGACCCAATAAAAGAGAGAATTGATTCTTATATAAAATACCTCGAGGGCAATGACCGCCTTGATCCAATCTCCAAGACTAGGCATCGGGCTAAACTTTCTTGTGATGATTCGAGATATGTTCGTAAGCAGACGGTTGGGGTGTAAGCTATGTCATGGAATAAAATATACGGACAAGCTCGAATAAAAGAAATTCTCCAACGGACTATCACCGGCGGGCGGGTTGCTGGTGCCTATTTATTTTCTGGTGAGATTGCCCATGGCACCGAAGCCATGGCGTTGGAATTTGCGAAGATATTAAATTGTCCCGATCCAATTATTTCGGGTGACAAGATTGAAGTGTCTGAGGAGTTCGACAAAAAGTATGAGCATAATATTCTCCAGCACCCGAATATTGAGCTGATTGTCCCGATGCCAACTGGGAAGAATCCAGGTGTAAAATCTGATGCTCCAATGAACTCATTAAGCCCAGACCAAATCATGGAAATACAAACTCAATATGAAAAAAAATCAAAAGATTATTACCATGAAATAATTTTAGACAAGGCGAATAAAATTCGCATCTCACAAATTCGTGAGTTGAAAAAACAGCTGAAACTTACGCAAGCTGTGAGTGGTCATAGAGTTATAATCATTTCGAATGCCCACCTGATGGGTAGCCAGGCATCGAACGCACTTCTCAAAACTCTGGAAGAGCCAAAGCCCAGCACCACATTAATTCTCACAAGCAATAATTACAAGGCTCTTCTCCCAACCATCATTTCCCGTACTCAGCATATTAAATTTGCAAAGATTCCAGACTCTGAGATAATCAGATATTTTCAAGACAATCATGTTTCTACCGAGGGTCTAGATTTGTCAGTCAAGCTTGCTCGTGGTTCGGTTCCAGATATTCAAAAGATTGAATCAAGCAATGTTGCAGAATTTCAAGACAATGCCATTTCAATGATGCGAAGTACACTCAAGAAAAGATACAGGATTGAGCTGACTGAGGCAATTGCAAAGATTACATCCAAAAAGGACAAGAAGATTCTTCGGGATTATATCCGTTTCTACATCACTTGGTTCTCAGATATTTCAAAAGTTACTTCGTCCTTTCAAGTAAACGGTAGCAAAAATTATTTAAGGGTGACAGAGAAGTTCAGTGTGAATTTTGGCGATAAAGATTTAGCCCAAGCAATTAAGCATTGCTTGGCATCCTACGATATGATAGACAGGAATGTGAACCCAAGCCTTATTTTAATTTCATTATTTATTAAGCTGAGAAAAGTTTTTTTGTGAAAAACAAAAAAAAAGGGGCTAACAAAAGTTAGTCCCTTTAATTTTCTCATTTGATATTGCTTTTTAGACTGGCACGCAAGAGAAGGCAAACTTAAAAACCCTAGCCTAGCCTCCTTCTAGCCTCCTTGCCAGCCTCCTTCTAGCCTCCTTGCCAGCCCCACTACCAGCTCCTGAGCAGGGACTTGAACCCCGGACCCTTTGATTAACAGTCAAATGCTCTAACCAACTGAGCTACTCAGGAATCTGTTCCATAAAAGGAATTGTTTTCAAAAGAGATTACAAATTTATACATTTGTAAAATATAATGCAAGAAAATTCTTATGATAATTTCCGAAGATGTAATAATACTATTAACAAGGAGATATGGTGATTCGAGTACCATATTTCATAGCTTTGGCAGGAAGTACGGCAAATTGTCGTTTTTGGCAAAAGGTGTCTTGCGTCCCAAAAGTAAGCTGAGTGGTGTAATCCAAGCTCTTAACTTTGTGAATTTGAGCTTTCGGATGAAAGAGGGCAAGGATTTGCTCACACTCGCCTCTGCCGATCTCCTTGATTACCACAAAAATATCCGTGCCGATTTAGACAAGACTGCTCTGGCAATTACAATTTGCCAACTGGTAGATTATTGCACGCAAGCTCATTATGTAAATAGTGAAATATTTGATTTGCTAAAAAATAGTTTGAAGCAAATAAATGAGGCAAATGATGATTATTATCATCTGGTGAAATTTACAATGGGGCTGACAAAATGTTTGGGGTTTGAGATAGATTTCACTAGCGCAGCAAAAGAAAATGATATAGTAAAATTCTACCCCACCTCCAGCACATTTTGGAAAAGCTCGGCACATTACAATGAAAAACTTCTGAAAATTAGCAGAGAAACAATGACAATTCTGCAAAATATTCAGAGTGGGAAATGCACAGAAAGTGATAAAAAAAATAAACCAAGGCTGCTGAGTATAGTGAAATTCTATCAGAGTTACCTAGGCATTCATCTCGATAAGAAAATAAAACTAAGGTCTCTGGAGCTTTTAATCTAAAAGAAAAAACTCGGCCTAAATGAAAATGCTGCGTTTATAAATCACACTTGAAAAGCTGCAATCTCTATTGCTAAAATATATTCGGCATACAAAATTAAGAAATCACCGACAATATTTCGTAGCTTAAGTCTTTTATATGAATAACAAATATTTCGCTGTTTTTTTTTTATTCGCTCAAAATCAATGCTTCTGCCTGCTAGATCTGTGCTTTCTTGTTCTATTTGGATGAAGGTGATTGACATGAATAACAAATATTTCGCTGTTTAATTTTTTATTCGCTCAAAATCAACGCTTCTGCCTGCTAAATCTGTGCTTTCTTGTTCTGTCTGGATGAAAGAGATTGACATGAATAACAAATATTTCGCTGTTTAGTTTTTTATTCGCTCAAAATCAACG
>JAJRPT010000062.1 GCA_024280675.1 Bacteroidota bacterium | reverse complement strand
CACTTGTGGTAGATTTGACAATGTCTGATTCTTGGGATTTGCTTGGGTAGTCCAACCAGATATTAAACATGAAGCGGTCAAGTTGTGCCTCCGGAAGTGGGTAGGTTCCCTCTTGTTCTATTGGATTTTGTGTGGCTAGCACAAAAAATGGTAGTTGTAAACCATGGCTTTGTCCAGCCGCTGTGACATTATATTCCTGCATTGCCTCAAGAAGTGCAGATTGGGTTTTTGGGGGGGTTCGGTTAATTTCGTCTGCTAGAATAAGGTTTGAAAAAATTGGCCCTTTAACAAATCTAAATATCTTTTTTCCAGTGCTTAAATCATCTTCGATTACTTCGGCACCAATAATATCGCCGGGCATAAGATCAGGAGTGAATTGAATTCGTGAAAAATCAAGATCCATTGCCTCCGATAGTGATTTGATGAGCAATGTTTTTGCAAGACCTGGTACTCCAACTAGCAAGCAATGACCCCTTGCAAATAAACTTGTGAGTAGCTCGTCGATAACACCTTCTTGTCCGATGATGACCTTGGCTAGTTCTTTTTTGATATTGTTTGTTGATTGGGAAAAATTTTCTAGGACTTGTGAATCTTTCATTTACTTTTTAATATTTTTTAAAAAAATTATAGGAATGGAATTATTGAATCCGTAATTTAAGCATATTACGAATGGAGATTGTAAAAAGTTATATTAAAAAAATATTTTATTTAAATAAAATATTACTAACTTGTAATGCTTATTAAGTAAAAGTGAGTTAAGCTATGACAAACAAAAGTGAAATACTGATTGAATCGGGAACCAATGAACTAGAGATAGTCGAGTTCCTGCTAAAATTTCCGAACGCTCGTGGAGAAATGAAAGAGCAACACTATGGTATTAATGTAACAAAGATTCGTGAAATAATCAGAATACCAACCATTACATTAATTCCTAACCTTCCCTCTGCTGTGGTTGGCGTGTTCGAGTTGAGGGAAAATATCATTCCAGCACTCGATTTGACAGGGTATCTCTATGATTACCCAAACTACTCCAGCAACAATAAAATGATAATAACAGAGTTCAACAGAGTTCAAACTGGAATGATAGTCAATGACGTATCACGTATTCACCGCATCACTTGGGCCGACATCGTATCTCCTGACATTGTCCAAGATGCCAACCCAGAGCAATCCACAATAACAGGAATTGTACAATTCCCAGGAAAAAGAATTCTGATGCTCGATGCCGAAAAAATTGTTGCCGATATAGATCCATCCAGTGCTATTGACAATAGCGGCAAAGATGAGCGTTTTGATCACAAAATACGGGTCTTCACAGCCGAAGATTCTGCTATAATTCGTAAAATGATTGGCAATAGACTCAGCTCTGCAAATATAGAATTTGAATCATTTAACGACGGTCAGAGATGTTGGGAAAGATTGCTAGAGGTAAAAGAACATGTTATCAATGGTGATGCTATGAGCAAATATCTAGACCTCGTTATCACCGATATAGAGATGCCTAAGCTAGATGGTTACACGCTTACAAGGCAAATAAAAGAAGATGAAATACTTGGATTGCTACCAGTTGTTATTTTTTCTTCGATGATAAACCAAGATATTTTGCACAAGGGAGAATCAGTCGGTGCCGACGCTCAACTTTCCAAACCAATGATTGGAGAGCTCCTTTCTTCAATTCGCAACCTTCTAGGTGTTGAAGAAAATCATTGATTAGAAAAAAACAAATATTTATTACAAACTTGCTTGTCTTATTGGCGAGCTTTTTTGTTTTTTATGGAAGTGTTTACCCCTCTGATGTCTACTCAAAATTATCTGTTGGAGGAAGGCAAACATTGGATTTTGCAAAGCAAAAGAATACTCAAAAAAGAAACCCAGCTTTGCAGTCAATTGGGGGAAGGCAATATATTGGTGGAATAATTGAGGCAGAGAGTCTTGATACTGCTTTACTAAAAAAATATGAGTGCATCTTTACTCCCATAGGGAATTTCGCCAGTGTTTTAATACCAGAAGAGAATTTTGCACTTCTTTTCCAAGAGATTGAATTTAGATATTTTCAGCAAGATGTGAGGGTGGGTCTCGCTCTAAATAAAGCATTAATAAACACAAACGCTGACAAAGTCCACAAGGGACTGGGTTTGGAATTTCCCTATGATGGCAAAGGAGTTGTGGTGGGGATTGTTGATTTTGGCTTTGATTTTAAGCATGAGATGTTTCTTGATGAGCAAGGTGATAGCAGAATTAAAAAAGTATGGATTCAGAGCTTTGATGTTGTAGGAAACAAGCCAAAGGGTTTTGGCTATGGGACGGAACTCAGCCCAAGTGATTTCTCTAGGTATAAGTTTGATTTTCCAGATTTATCACACGGAACTCACGTGGCAAGCACTATGGCAGGGTCTGACTCTAGGATAGAATCTGTAATTAGTGGGATTGCAAAAATGGCTGACATTGTGATTGTGAGTCCTGCGACCTATGGTGATGTTTCTAGCACAAATCTAAGCGGCTTATTAGATGCAATAAAATATATATTTGATTATGCTGACAAGCAAGGCAAACCCGCAGTTATAAACCTTTCGCTTGTCAATCACATTGGTCCGCACGACGGCTCGGCACTCTTTGACAGAGCCTGTGAGTACTTGGTCAATGAGCAAAATGGGAGGGTATTGGTCACTTCTGCAGGGAATAATGGCAACACTAATTCAAGTATTTACAGCTCTTCTGAAGCCATAAGAACCAACCCCTCCTTTCCCGATTACCAAGGCGATGATAGGCAGTTTCTTATTGACATTTGGGGGCAGCAAGGAAGTGTGCTTTGTCTTAGAGTAGGTTCATACTCTGATCAGGAAGTGAGTTGGAAAAACGAATTCTGTACCGACACGACTGGGGTCATCTCTAAAATATATTTTGAATCGGAGAGAACAGTTAATTACTCAGTATCCACTTCAGAGGAAGAATTCAACGGAAAGCCACGCATATTCTTCTCCTATGACAATCACGCCGAGGGTATTTTAATAGAAGTGAGTAGTTCGGAAGGTGAGTTTTTCATCTGGCACGCAGGAGTGGGTGGCTCCGATGTGGGTGGCTTTTCGTCACTGGGCTTGGATGGTTTCAGAGGTGGAAAACAACAATATCAAATAGGAGAAATTGGTGGAAACTCTGAGGCATTTATCACAGTTGGGTCATTTACATCGAAGAATGAATATACGAATATTTTCAGTCGTGATTTTGCTATGTCTTCTCAAATTGGCAAGATTTCTTCATTTAGCTCCAAAGGTCCAAGTGCCGACAATAAAAATAAACCAGATGTTTTAGCCCCTGGTCAGTTAATAATCGCAGCTTTCAACTCCTATGACGCTGGGTCGGAAAAGAATCAAAACCCTCTGTCGTCCCCTTTGGCATTCTCAGAATTTGTTGATTCTAGGCAACAATACTTGGGGGCAATGCAAGGAACATCGATGTCTTCTCCAGTGGTCGGCGGAGTGATAGCTCTGATGCTAGAGGCAAATCCATTTCTTAACTATAAGGAAATTAAATCTATATTGCACAACACCAGCTCTAGCTCAAACCAGTGGTCGGCGGGTGGAGGCTACGGGAAGGTTGATGCCTATTCTGCGGTCGAGAAAGCATTAGAATACCTTGTGCCATTCCAAAAAGAAGAAGGGCTTAACATTGGGAACAATGTCGCAGGCGATGTTCTAACTTTTTGGCTCAATGGAGAGTATGAAAATATTTCTTATCAAATATCTGACCTAGCCGGGCGAGTATTAATTTCAAGAAATGTCCCAATGCAAAGCGCAAGCTCATTCTCTGGAATCAGGCAAGACATATCTGGATTTTCCAATGGCTTTTATTTCATTAGTGTTCAGACAAATGAAAGAAGATTTTCAGAAATCTTTTTTAAAAAATAAAATGTTTTGTTGTAACGATTAATTTAATTAATTTTGTGACTCTTTTCTAAACGTGGAATGAAAAAATGGATAAGCTAGATATAGTTGAACAGATGAATAAGCAGCGTATAATAGACGCTCGCAAACAAAAAGATGGTGATGTTTTTCAAGAAGTGATAGATTTTAAACCTGGCGACATACTCGATGTTTCTCTGAGGGTTGTCGAAGGAACAAAAGAACGTATCCAGCATTTCCGTGGGGTGGTAATCGCCAGAAGTGGTGGCAATGCTCCCAATGCTACATTTACCATTAGAAAAATATCTAATGGAATTGGAGTTGAGCGGATTTTCCTGCTTTACTCTTCTAACCTGCAAAATATCGAAATGATTCGCAAAGGAAATGTACGTCGCTCTAAGCTCTATTACTTGCGTGGTATGAGCGAGAGAAAAATTAAGCAGAAACTTGCCTAATACCCACTTCCCGCTTGCCCTTTTAGATTATTAAGTGAAGCCCGCTAGGGGGGGGGGGCTAACTAGACTATATGCCTGGTTCAGGATATTAGCGTGGTGAGGGCGTATGCTTTGGGTGAGGTCTTGCTAATTAGAAGCCTTTGTTCACATTCTCTTGATACTAAACTGATTATTTCATATCTTTTGCAAAATATTAATAATAATTATAAAAAATATTTTGAAAATATTAAGTAGTTTCCTGTTAGTCAGCTTTTTTTCATTGATTTTGCTGTCCTCTTGTGACGATGACCCCGCCAAAGAGATTTCAAAAACCTCACGCCAAGATATGTTTTGCTTTGGATTGGATGAGGTGCCTGATATCGACGACGATGGAATCAAAGCCCAGTTTCTAACACATAAAGTTGCGTTGCCAAGCGGTTTATACACTGTTAATATCAAACTATCCACTGAAGAGGATGGCTCAAAGGTGCCTCTTACCAATCTTGAAGAATCTAGCATTGTTATCTCCGATAATAATGATTTGCAATTCTCTGCCGAGGCGGGCATCAACGAGCTGGGTGAGGATTTTACAATCCTTTCAAAGCCTGTCTCACTTGAACATAATTTAATGATTTTAATAGATGTGAGCGGAGATGTTCTTGACAATCTGCCAGAGTTTAAATCTGCACTCAATAGTTTTATCGATGCAATATTTGATGAGGTCAGTGCCGAGGAAGAAGGGCAGTTGCAAATTGGCTTGTATTATTTTCATGGTGATCCGAATATTTATACTTTAAACAAATTCTCCTCAAATGAGCTTGAGCTAAAGGATGCGGTTCGCTCCTTGTCGAGCGATTTGCCGGTAGATAAGTCGAGCAATCTTTTCGGCTCGGTGATTGAATCGGTGAACCTTCTCCTAAATTTATCAGCAAAATCAAGCAAAGAATCTGTGAGCTCGACACTCGTGGTTTTCACCGACAGAAAAGAGCATTCCAATATCAAGACACAAGATGAGCTAGACTCGGCTATTGATTCTCTTGGACTCGTCTCTCCACATTCTCAAATTATTACAATAGGTCTTGGTGGGAAAATTAAAACCGAAGAACTAAATAATATCGGGCGTGATGGCTATTATTTTGCCCAAGATATGAGCAATCTAAAGAGTGAATTTAGTAAAATATCAGAATCTGTCAATAGCGATTTAAATTCATATTATTCGATAAATTATTGTTGTGGCAGACGTGGTGGTGAGGCCGAAATCAATATTACAATCAACTACAAAGGGCAATCAACCCAAATAAGTGCTTGCTTAAATGCAAATAATATTAAAGATGATTGCAAGGAAATACAATAATGAAATACGACGATATTATAGTTTAATAAAAATTGTCTTGCTTAAAAATAAGCAAAAGTTATGTGGTTTGGAAATATTAATAATGGACTTGCGTCTACTTAAATTCAAAAAAATAAATGAAACAGGAAAAATAGGAAATGGAAGGTAGTTTCTCAAACAGAGTCAATGATGTCATCAAGTTAAGTCGTGAGGAGGCCCTGCGTCTGGGTCACGATTATATAGGTACTGAACATTTGCTACTAGGCATAATCCGGGACGGGGAAGGGCTTGCCGTTAAGATTCTTAAGAACTTGGAAATCGACGTTTATAAGCTGAAAAAGGGAATTGAAGACACTGTTCGTTCGGCGGGTAGTTCTGCAATGTCTGGCAATATACCGCTTACCAAACAAGCTGAAAAAGTATTGAAGATAACATATCTAGAAGCAAAACTCTACAAAGCAACACAAATTGGCACCGAACATTTATTGTTGTCTCTTCTAAGGGATGAGGAAAATATTGCAGCACAAATCCTCTCGCAATTTATCATCAACTATGATTTGGTTCGCAGGCAACTTGATTTAATTCTATCTGGTTTGCAAACTCAGGATGAGGTTCAAACGATAGCAAAAACTGGACGCTCAAAATCAAAAGAAAGAACAAAAACTCCAGTTCTTGATAATTTTGGTAGAGACCTCACTCAGATGGCAAGCAATGGCGAGCTAGATCCAGTCATAGGCAGGACTCGTGAAATAGAAAGACTCTCGCAAATCCTGTCACGTAGGAAGAAAAACAATCCAGTTCTTTTGGGTGAACCAGGTGTTGGGAAAACGGCAATAGTAGAAGGCTTGGCAATTCGCATAGTCAAAAGGGAAGTATCACGAGCATTATTTAACAGGCGAATCATTTCGCTCGATGTGGCATCACTTGTTGCCGGCACAAAATACCGTGGTCAGTTTGAGGAAAGGATGAAGGCTATTCTGGCTGAACTTGAAAAAGCTGACGATATTATTTTATTCATTGATGAGCTTCATACTATTGTTGGAGCCGGTGGAGCATCGGGTTCGCTCGATGCGTCAAATATTTTCAAACCAGCTCTTGCTCGTGGGGAAATTAAATGTATAGGTGCCACGACACTGGATGAATACCGCCAAACGATTGAAAAAGATGGAGCCTTGGAACGCAGGTTCCAAAAAGTATTGGTAGATGCTCCATCCGAAGAAGAAACTCTTGATATTCTTAATCAAATAAAAGATGCCTACGAAAAGCACCACAATGTTGCCTACACAGACGATGCTATTAAGAAATCTGTGGCTCTTGCCTCACGGTATATTTCCGACAGGCAGTTCCCAGACAAAGCAATCGATGTGATTGATGAGGCTGGGTCGAAGGTTCATCTTGCAAATATATCGGTTCCTGCAGAAATAATTGATCTCGAAAAAGAGATTGCAGTGGCAAAACAAGAGAAGAAAAATGTAGTCAAGCAACAAGAATTTGAAAAAGCTGCACGCCTGCGTGATAAAGAAAAAACACTAGAGGCAAATCTCGAACAAGCAAAACGAAATTGGGAAAAGTTGTCAAATGAGAGAGTTTTCCCAGTTACCGAAGAAGATGTGGCCGATGTTGTGGCAATGATGACAGGGATTCCAATCAATAAAATTGCAAAGTCTGAGACTTACAAGTTGCTAAAACTTTCCGATGATATAAAAAAACAAATCATTGGGCAAAACGAAGCGGTCGAACATCTTGCAAAAGCTATCAGAAGAGCTCGTGCTGGTCTAAAAGATCCGAAACGTCCGATTGGCTCATTCATGTTCTTGGGTCCCACTGGTGTTGGGAAAACTGAGCTGGCAAAAGCACTCGCCAGAGTCATGTTCGACTCCGAAGAAGCTCTCATACGAATTGATATGAGCGAGTATATGGAGAAATTCTCTGCCTCTCGCTTTATCGGTGCACCTCCTGGTTATGTGGGTTACGAAGAAGGTGGGCAACTCACCGAACGTGTTCGTCGCAAACCATACTCGATCATCCTTCTTGATGAAATAGAAAAAGCACACCCAGATGTGTTCAATATGCTACTTCAGGTCTTCGACGATGGGATGCTAACCGATGGCCTTGGGCGTAAGGTAGATTTCAAAAACACAGTGATAATCATGACATCGAACGTTGGTACAAAAGATATTAAAGCTGGCGGGAAAATTGGTTTTTCTTTCACCGAAGGAAACTCAGGCGATTACGAACATATAAAAGCAACTATCGATGATTCGGTACGTAAATTATTCTCGCCCGAGTTCATTAACCGAATCGATGATTTTATCGTATTTAGAAAACTCACAAAAGATAATATTGGAAAAATAATCGATATTCAAGTTGGAGAATTAGTAAAACGTATGCAAACTACCGAAATGTCTTTTTCAATGAGTGATGAAGCTAAGAAATTTCTTGTAGAAAAAGGATGGGACGAAAAATATGGAGCCCGGCCACTTCGACGTGCCTTGCAACAGTATATCGAAGATGATTTGGCCGAAGAGGTATTGCAAGGAAACCTAACTCCAGGCTCGAAAATATATGCCGATATGGCAAAGGATGGGAAGAAACTGAAATTCAAAATCACCGAAGGGCAAAGGGTGATTGACGAAGCTAAACTCGAAAAGCCAAAACTAGATATTGGCGATTCCGATAAGGCAAAATCTAATGAGGGGACAGTTGTCGATACGCCACAACTTGATGAAGATGTGAGCAAGAATTAATTCTTGCCATGCCTTAGGAAAGCATTTTATTTCTCATTCAAATTAGAAAAAGGTCACGTTCAAATGAATGTGACCTTTACTTTTCTAGTTTATTTCTTCAAATTCTTCTTTTTCCATTTCTTCACTTTCTTAGGACCATAAATCTTGCCTTTGTTCCCCCAAGAATTCATGATGTAGGTTGCAACGGCTGCGGCTTCTTTGTCCTTTAGAGCGACTGGTGGCATTGGAGTATTGTATTTTACGCCATTTACTGTCATCTCCCCTTCATTTCCATTGAAAATTGAGTTGAAAATGACATTTACATCGCCGTCAATATAATCACTCTTTGCAAGTGGTGGAAATACGCTAGGAATCCCAAGACCAGTTACTTGGTGGCATGCCGCACAATGGGTGAGATAAACTTTCTCGCCCATCTTCATGATTTTCTTTTTGTTTGGCTTGGCCTCGGTTTGAACACTCAAAGCAAAGGCTAGAGTAATTGCTAAAATCATCATTTTCTTCATTTATCATCCTATTATTATTGATTTGCTGACTAATATTTACCCAAAATTAATAATTATCTTATCTAAATAAAAATTTTAATTTAACTTTGTAAAAAAAATTTATATTAATTACTCCTAAAATATGTTCTAAGGTTAAGACTTGGTGTTTAAAACTTAGTGACAAAAGAGATTGTCTAAGCATAGGAAAAACTAATAAATAGAAAAATGCACAATCAAATATTTAATAAAATCAATTCCTCTGGACTATTTGAAAAAGACGAATTAGAGCTGAACAAATCAAGAGATTTAATATCTGAAATTGTAGAATTAAAAAAAGAGTTAAATGCAGTCATCCTAGCACATTTTTATGCAGGTGAAGAAATCATTTACTCAGTTGCCGATTATGCCTCCGATTCCTACGACCTAGCCCTCAAAGCAAGAGATTTTGGGGCGGAAACCATTGTACTTGCTGGAGTAAAATTCATGGCAGAGACTGCAAAATTAGTCTCGCCAGAGGCAAGGGTCTTGCTTCCTGATATAAACTCTGGATGCTCGCTTGCAGAATCGGTGAATGTGGAAATGATTGCCGGTGCCAGAGGAAAACATCCCAATGCTCCAGTTGTGACATACATGAATACTTCTGCCGAAATTAAAGCGGTGAGCGATGTTTGCGTAACTTCGTCGAATGCTTTTAAGATTCTGAATAAAATGAGTGAAAAAGAAATTATTTTCACACCAGACAGACTCATGGCAATAAATCTGCAAAATGAATTCAATGAAAAGGGAATTGAAAAAAAATTGATTTATGTTGGTGGAGCTTGTGAAGTTCATGAGAAATTTGAAACTAAATACATTCACACGGCTAGGAAACAGTACCCAGACATTGAAATCCTCTCACATCCGGAATGTCCCGAACAAGTTATCTGCGAGAGTGATTTTTCTGGCTCCACTTCTCAAATCATTGATTATGCAAAAAAATCTAAAAACAAACATTTTATGGTGATGACCGAATGTGGACTTGTCAATCAAATGAAGATTGAACTCTCGGACAAGAAATTCATCACTCCATGTCTGATTTGCCCTCACATGAAACTCAATTCGCTGGAAAAAATTAGAGATGTACTCAAATCACCACGAGCAGAAAATATAATTGAAATTGATGATGAAATTAGAGAACTTGCTCTAAAACCAATTGAACGAATGTTTGAGCTTGCAAAATAATTGACAGTGTGTTATTTCAACCCTGACTGTGACTGATTAACTTGTGAAGAAATTATTCTTACCATTTATTCACACTTTTGCACCAAAATATATATTCCAGCATAAAAATGCTTATTATTGAATGTCTGAAATAACTATTGGCAAAGAATGATTTGCTAAGTCTAAGAAACTAGCACCGTTTCCAACTTAGAATGAAAATATTAGAAAATACAGAAATAAGAAAATATTTCAATAATTCAATCTGGCTAATTGTTGATAATTTTATCAAAGTAGCTGGTGGTTTATTTATTGGAGTATGGGTGGCCAGGTATTTGGGTGCTGAAAACTACGGGGTTCTCCAGTACGCTATTTCGTTTAACTTCATGTTTACGGCATTAGTTAATATTGGATTGGGCAATATATTCATACGTGAATTGGTGAAAGATCCAGGAAAGGAAGCCGAGTTGCTTGGTTCTGCATTTGGTCTACAATTCATAGGAGCTGTCACAGCTTTTGCACTGATAAACATAAGCAGTTTGCTCTATGAGACTGATTCGCTAATTCAGTTAGTAATTTTTATTTTCTCAATACAAATGTTTTCAGGTGCTTTCCAGTCATTTACTTTCTACTTCCAATCTAAAGTTATCTCAAAATATAATGTGATGGCAGAGTCTATTGCCTTTATTGTTTCGAGTGGAGTAAAGATATATGTTATTCTAAATGATATGCCTATTGAATACATAGCCGTGGCTTATCTCTTTGACTATGTGATAAAAGCTGTGTTGAAAATGTACTTCTACCAATACATTAAAAAAGGCTTGCTTGCCCTCAGGTTTAAGATTTCGACTGCCAGATATTTTCTTAAAGAATCTTGGGTGATTGGAGTTACATTATTTTTGGCAATGGTTCACAACAGGATTGATCAGTTGATGATAAAAAATATGTTAGGTGTAAAAGAGCTGGGGATTTACTCGCTTTCGGCTGATTTGCCTTCTTATGTGTTGTTATTGCCAACTGTTTTAATCAACTCGCTTATGCCTTATTTTGTGGAATTAAAAAAGAATAATCCACTGCTTTACAATCGCAGATTTATACAAATACTCTCGGCCTCGTCGTGGGCAAGTGTTCTTGTTTGCCTTATTGGAATATCGATTGGTGAAGAGGCGATAGACGTAATTTATGATGGCAAATTCGAGGGGGCATATCAGCCGTTTATACTCAATGTGTGGAAGATTCTTTTTGTGGTGCAAATGCTCTTTGTCAATATTTGGTTGGTCAATGAAAACAAGCAGAGATACCAACTTTATACAAATTCTATTGGTACAATATTCAATATATTATTAAACTTTATGCTGATTTCTCGCTATGGCATAATGGGTGCGGCAGCCTCTACTATAATGACAATGATACTGATAAACTGGGTAACTCCTTTTATTTTCAGAGACATACGTGCCGTTGGGCTAATAAGTCTAAAGAGTTTAAATCCTGTGTTAGCAATTAGGGGTTTGTTGGGGAGATAAAAAATATTAATTTTTGGAGATGAATAAATTACAAAATGAAAATTGATTAACGTTACAAAAACATATCTGCCAAACAAAGAAAAGTATAAATCCTATATTGATAAGATTTACGACTCTAATCATTTAACCAATAATGGCAAGTTAGCTCAAGAACTTACAGAAAAATTAGAAGACTATTTAGGTGTTAAAAATTTATTGCTCACCGCAAATGGAACTTTGTCATTGCAAATTGCGTATAAATTACTGGAACTTTCTGGTGAAATCATAACAACTCCATTTAGTTTCGTAGCCACCACGAGCTCAATAGTTTGGGAAGGATTGAATCCTGTTTTTGCAGACATTGACAAAGAAACTCTCTGTATAAACCCATCTGAGATTGAAAGTAAAATTACAAATAAAACTTCTGCAATAGTAGCTGTTCATGTTTTTGGCAATAGTTGTGAGATTGAAAAAATCGAAAATATAGCCAAGAAAAACAATCTGAGTGTTATTTATGATGCAGCTCATTCTTTTGGTATAAAATATAAAGGTCAATCGGTTTTAAATTATGGCGATAT
>JAJRPT010000061.1 GCA_024280675.1 Bacteroidota bacterium | reverse complement strand
GCGAGAAAGTGAGGGTTGGGAAGCTAATTTGTGGTTCAAAGCTGAAGAAATCACTGGGTCATTTCGGAGATACTTTCATCTCCCCACAATGTGGGTTACAGTCCTCATATCCTTGAATTAAGAGAAAAATGCGTTGTTTCAAGAGTTGCTCTGCATTATGTTTGGTGTAAGATTGATTACGAGTATCGGGTAAATTTGAAGCGAAGTTTTCAACAATATTAAATTTCCTTTCAACTTTCTCAAGGAGAAATATTCCACCATCGGAGCTGATTGATTCGGCAGAAAAGTTAAAATTTACTACTTGTTTTTTGCGATAAAATAGATTAGTTTGATGGCTCATAACTGGGGTGATGTTTGTTGCTGATTTACTTTGTAAGTTATTGTAATATAAGCAATTTATCCCAGTTATGTTTGTTTATTTGTGAATTATTGGGGGTAATATTGGAGTACTCAAAATGGACAAGCTGGATCTAAAAAAACAAGATAAGGCATATTACTCAGCCAGAAATATGGCAGAGATAAAAGAATTTGTCGATATAAAATATATTGGCTTAAAAGGTATGGGCAATCCAAATGACCCCGAATTCACAAAGGCAATCAATTCTTTATACGCCTTGGCATTTACCATAAAGAATGTTTGCAAGCAAAATGGGATGGACTTTGTTGTGCCAAAATTAGAGTGCATTTGGTGGGTTGAAGGCGGCAAAGAATTTACGGAAACACCAAAAAATCTCTGGCATTGGAAATTGCAAATTAGAATGCCTGACTTTGTCTCGGGCGAAGAAGTTGAGCAGTCTAGGAAAAATATATTGCTAAAAAAAGATGATAAGAATATTCCTGAGGTCAAGTTTGAAACAATGGATGAAGGAAAATGCGTGCAAATAATGCACACAGGTTCCTATGAAAGCGAAGAAAAAACCATTGCCAAAATAGTAAAATTCATTGTGGAAAATAATCTCGAAATCAACGGGCATCACCATGAAATCTACATCTCAGATCCAAGACGTACCTCTGCGGAGAAACTAAAAACTATACTCAGATACCCAATAAAAAAAGTATTAAGATGAAAATATCTTTTTTGTCTTGCTATTTAAATTTCTTTTACGTATATTGCGTTCAAACAATTAAGCGTTGCTTGTCTTGAATATAATTGTTAGCAATAAGTTTATTTATTTATTTAAAAAGGTGTAGTTATGAAAAAGTTTGACGAATTAAAGAAGTTATCCTTGGTCTTCACATTGATAATTATGGTTTCTATTGGAGGGCTTATGAGTTGCTCTGATGATGACGATGATGGAGGGGATAAAACTCCTGATGATACAACTGCTGTCGATGACGGAAAGCTGGCTGTAAATCTCACAACTGGAACTGTCAATATTGATGGTGATGGTAGCGATGCGGCTTGGGCTGATGCAACAGAGAAAACTTTCACTTTTGGTGAAACTGGTTATACCAAAGACTTTGGCGAAATTCCAGTAAAAGTAAAAGCATTGTATGACACAGAAAACATCTATTTCTTGATGGAATGGACAGACCCATCAAATACAGAAAGCGTGATGAAAAAAGAATGGTCTTATGACGAAACTAGTTCTGAATGGACTCAGAGTGGCGTGGACGAAGACAGATTCTTTTTTATGTTTGATGCTGGTAACAATGGAGCAGAAGGTGCTGATTGTGCAAGCATGTGCCACTTTGATCCTAGTCAAGATAAGTCAGTGATGGGTACTACTGGTGGTGGAAATGTGGACGTTTGGCATTGGAAAGCTGCTAGAACTAATCCTATTGGATTGTCAGACGACAAGTGGTGGGATGGAGAGGCAAAAGATGGACGTAAATCTGATGCTAAAACTATCGGTGCTTACATGGATAATAAAAATGCCGAAGGAACGGGGCCTATGTGGTCTGGTCCGATTAATGAAGACGGATTTATTATACTTGGCGAAGGTCAGACAACAGAAAACTTGACATTATTTGATGAAAACAGTGCAACAGACCAAACCTACCCTGGATATGTTCTGAATATGAATGCCGATGGAAGCCGTTGGGCTGATGTCTATGCCAAAGGCGCTTTCAATAATGGAGTTTGGACTCTTGAGTTCAAAAGAGAATTGAATACTGGCAATGCAGATGATGTTGCTTTTGATATTGACAAAGAAATCCAAGCTACTATGGCTGTGACAGACAATGATGGTCATATTCACTCAGGTGTAGCACCATTCTTAATCAAATTTGTTAAGTAAGCAACAAGTAAGTTCATTTTATATTTTGCGATAGTGTCGTCTTGACTAAGTCTTGAGTGGCACTGTCGCATTTTTGTTTTTATCGGAAATAATTAAATATATATTATTTAAAAAAAATGTTAATAAGACATAAAATATTGCTGGGTTTGAGTTTGTTGGTATTGCTTCTGATTACTCCTGAGTCAATCGATGCAAAACCACAGTACACTTACCTCTTTGGAAAAGATTGCAAGTCTTGTCACTTGAGGCCGTCTGGCGGTGGAATAAGAGATTACTTTGGCTTTTCATCCAGAAACGATGTGTCCCTTATTGATACGGAAATGATTGGGCTTATGGAGTTCTTCGAAGCTATGCAAGAATCAAACTCGGTGATGGACGATATGCTAAGTTATGGACTAGATTTGAGATACCAGTCACTAAGGCGTGGCTCAGTAGATTCCGAAAGAGAAATATTGCTAATGCAGGCATCCCCTGCAATTTCATTTGCTCCAACAGATGATTTGGTTTTTGAGGGAGTTTATAATTTTGCAATGAATTACGCCGATGAGCTGAAATACCCTGGGCAACAGTCTTGGATAGCTTCAGTAATCTACAGCCCAAGTGAGGATTTGCCTTCGATTAGACTTGGTCATTTCCAACCATCGGTGGGTGTGAAGTATGACGACCACACTATGCTTGTCCGCCAGTCACTGAGTGCAACTCACCCAAGCCCCTTGCTCCCAATAGATTTAGCAGACTATGGAGCTGAACTCAATTATAACCCTGCCGAATGGGTGAACCTAAGGGCTGGAGTCTTTCGCTCTAAGAATATGTCTGAGATTGGGCTTAGCGATGCTTCTTCTCGCCCCATTCCTCTTGTGGATAAAGATAAAATCACAACAGCACTTAGAGTATCGTTTTGGGATAGGTATTTTGAAAGATTGCTGAATATGGAGCTGGGCGTGTCATATCTTTTTAATGATGATTTTAATATGGCTGGAGTTTTCTTAGGGAGTGGAATTACAGGTGAAATTTCTCTGATTGCAGAGATAATGCTTTCTGACAAAAAAGATATTCGGAAAACAAGAAATATTTCACTCATGGCAACATACGTTCTAACTGAAGCCATATTGTTGGAGGCAAGAGCAGAACGAGGTTTTACCCAGCAAATGAACGCTGGCGAGGATGCTAGTCAATATTACGCTAGCCAATACGTATTGGCAGCTCAAATATATTTACTGCCATTTATTGAGATAAGACCTGAATACAGAATCTATGACAGAGATATTGCAAGCTCTTACCAGTCCAGATGGACGGTTCAACTTCATTTGTATTATTAATTTATTTAGCTAAGGTGGAAAAAGTGAAGCAAGAATATTCAGAAGAAAGAAGGAGTTTCCTAAGGCAATCATTTGGTATTATGGGCTTTGGTTTCGTCTCATTTGCTTTTTTGAATCAGTCATGTGAGCAGGACGAAGACCCGATTGTCTCATCAGGATCTGTTGATATAAATTTAAACGAAGGGAAATACACCACCTTGCTTGCGGTGGGCGGGACTGTGAAACAACTCTTTGAAAGAAAGAATAATCTATTTCCTCTGATAATCACAAGAACAGAAGAAGATACATTTTCTGTTATTTCTTCCCGCTGTACCCATCAAGATTACGAAATTGACTTGCCAGTAGACAAAGACGGAGTACTTGTGACCACTTGTCAAAAACATGGCGCTCAGTATTTAGCCGACGGTGGAAAGGTGATAGAACAACCTAAACCAAGTGGTACGGCAACGGATTTGGATACATTTGAATATGAGTTTAATGCCGAAAGTAATGTTTTAACAATTCATTTCTAATTTGTAAAATGGATTGACACTTAGATTTTATACAATGAAAAAGGAAAAAATATGTTAAAGAAAATATCATTTGTTGCAATTTTTGTAGCACTAATATCAATTCCTATGATGACCTTCTCCGAAGGAAGTGATGAAAAAGCAAAAGAGTTGTTTGTCAAGTACAAGTGTAACCATTGTCACACTATTGACGCTGCCTCTATTGCAAAAGATCCCAATGCAAAGGTGAGGAAGCTAAAGGTAGACCCGCCTGATTTGTCCACCGTGGGCGAGGAGCATGATGCCGAATGGATGGCAAAATACATTAAGAAGAAAGTAAAAAAAGAAGGATTAAAGCATCCTAAGAAATTTAAAGGAAGTGACGAGGAAAGAATTGTCTTGACCAAGTGGTTGGCTGCTCTGAAATCTTCGGGTGATGAGGTGCAGGCTGATGAGAAAGTTGAAGAAAGTACAGAAGCAGAAAATAAATAAGAGGAAATCTCTTGAGTGAACAAAAAGAAAATATAATAGAAGAAAACGCAACAGAAGAAGATATAAAAATAGACGGGAAGAATAGTCTGGAAGGGAAAAGCCGTCGCAATTTTTTGAATTGGCTTTTGGGCATTACCTCGTCTGGCTTGGCTTTGCTTATGACCTATCCTTTGCTTCGCTATATTGTCCCTCCAAAATTAAGACAGGCAACGGTCTCTTCGGTTGAACTTGGTAAAATTGATGATTTTAAAAAGGGACGGGGCGAAATATTTAAATTCGGAAGAAAACCCGGACTTTTAATTAGAACTAAAAATGGCGATTTCAAAGCATTTCATGCCACCTGTACTCATCTTGATTGTACGGTCCAGTACCGTGATGACCTTGATATAATCTGGTGTGCGTGTCACAATGGGGTCTTTGACCTAGATGGCCTGAACATCAGTGGGCCACCACCCGAACCACTTCCAAAGTATAAAGTGATAATCAGAGGTGACAAAGTAATAGTCAAACAGGAATCAGATGCTTAAAGGAAAATCTATAATAAAATGGGTAGACCAAAGGTACGAAGTCACAAAAGCTGTTGATTTCATGCTGAAGAAAAAAGTGCCTGTTAGCAAACATTCCTTCTGGCTGTATTTTGGCGGAGTTTCATTATTCTTCTTTATAATCCAAGTACTTACTGGCATGCTTTTACTCTTGTATTATAGGGTGGGTGAGGACTCCTCGTTTGAATCAATGCAGTTAATAGTGACGAAAGTGAAATTTGGTTGGTTGATTCGCTCCATACATTCTTGGAGTGCAAATCTAATGGTGTTTGCCGTGATAGTCCACATGTTCAGCGTGTACTTTACCAAAACATTTAGAAAACCACGTGAACTCTCCTGGGTCACTGGGATGATATTGCTACTATTATCGGTTACCTTTGGATTCAGTGGATACTTACTGCCATGGAATGAACTTGCATATTTTGCAACAAAAGTTGGTACCGATATGGTTGGCTCCATCCCAGTAATAGGACATGATATGCTGGTGATACTCAGAGGTAGCGACACAGTTGATGGTGCGACACTATCACGCTTCTTTGGTCTGCATGTTGCAATACTGCCAGGGATTTTTACCGTCGTGCTGGCAATACATTTAATATTTGTACAGGTGCAAGGCATGAGTGACCCTGTAGAATGGAGAACTATACCAGTAAAAGAAAGACGGTACATGCCATTCTTCCCGAATTTCGCCCTCAAAGACTTGTTACTTTGGCTAATTGTCTTAAATATTTTGGCACTGCTTGCCGTCTTTTTCCCAATGGAACTTGGGGTAAAAGCGGACGCATTTGCTTCTGCTCCTGCTGGAATCAAGCCAGAGTGGTATTTCATGTTTATGTTCCAAACCTTAAAATACGTTCCACCTCATGTATTTTTCCTCGAAGGCGAATTCTTTGGACTATTAATGTTTGGTATTATGGGTGTGATTTGGTTTTTAGTTCCTTTTTGGGATTCTGGCGAAAAGAGTAAATATGGCAACACTTTGCTAAATGTTTTGGGTGTTTTGCTTATTATCTACGTCATTGTACTGACAGTAATCGGCTATTTAGAATAAAATATTATGAAGAAAACTATAACTATATTAACTGTGTTATTTCTTTGCTTGGCTCTTTTGACCTCGGCAACAGATGAATGCCTTGATTGTCATTCTAGTATTGTGGGCGGAATATCAGGTGATAAATATCATACATCAGTCCACTACAAACACAATATCTCCTGTGCAGATTGCCATGGTGGAGATAAATTCAATGACGATGACGAAGAAGCTAAGTTAAAAAGTACAGGCTTTATTGGCGTTCCAAAGGAAAGTGAAATTAATAAAATGTGCATCAGTTGCCACGGCGATAGTGGTAAGATGGGTAGATTTAAATCTAAAATAGACACGAAGCAATTTCTAGATTTCAAAAAAACTTCTCATGCACAAAAAAAAGTGCTTAACTGTGTGTCCTGTCATGGCATTCACGATATTCAGCCAAAAGGAAGTCGCTTCTCCTCCGTTTCGCCGAAAAAAGAAGTTGAGATGTGTTCCAAATGTCATAGTGATGCAAATTATATGAAGCTCTTTAACTCGAAACTTCCAACCGATCAACATGAAAAATATTTGACAAGTGAACACGGCAAGCTGTTTGCAAAGGGTGATTATAATGCGGCAACTTGTTCTGATTGCCACTCACCTCATGCCATCTTTAAATCCGACGACATTAGGTCAAGCACCAATGTAAAGAAAATTGCATACACTTGTGGTAATTGTCATTCGGACAAAGATTATATGAAAAACTATGATATTAAAACCGATCAACTCGATAATTATCTCAAAAGTGTACACGGGAAAACACTTTACGAAAAAAATGATATAAGCTCTCCCTCCTGTGATGATTGTCACGGAAATCACGGTGCAACCCCAGACGGATACGATGAGGTGAGCCACGTCTGTGCCTCTTGCCATGTTATGAATGCAGATCTTTTCAAAGAAAGCCCACACGCTGAGCATTTCGAAGAAGAAAATATTCCTCAGTGTATCGTCTGCCATGACAATCACCTTATTGAATCACCTAACCATGACTTGATAATAGACAAAGAACACGGTTGTGTCAGTTGCCACGAAGATGAAGACGACAAAGGTTATATCGCTGCAATGGCAATGTATGAGCAGTTCAAATCCTTGCGTGACAAATCTGTTCTTGCAAATTTCTTGCTCGACAGTGCCGAAGTTTTAGGAATGGATATTTCTGACATAAGATTCGATTTGTTGGAAATTCACGAAAATATTATAATGGCAAGTGCAAATACACATAAGGCCAGCCTTGAAGAATTTCTAAAGCTCATCGCTCCAGGACATGAAACTGCCGAATACGCAATTAATGCAGGCAATGAAGCCATTTATGATTTTTATATGAGACGTTGGGGACTTGGTGCCGCCTCTCTTCTTATCACACTTCTCATCGTAACGCTTCACTTCAAGATAAGAAACATTGAAAAGATGGACGCACTTAAAATTGATCCAAAAATTAGCTCACTAGAGTCAAGCTAGTAGGTTGATTTGGCAACACTTATTTGTGATTTATTACCAAGTTGATAAATAATTGCTGTTATTAAACCGCTCAAACATTATCTTTGCAATTGATTAGACTTTATTTTTTTTGAATTTTCAATTGCTTAATCTTTGCGACTCAGGTTTTTAATATCAACTACAGTTTTTCTTCTCTTAATTCTTTCGTCTTGTGAGCTAATTGTCATAGGAGAAAAATATTCCAAGCCAATCCCAGCACCAAGCCGCAGCGATTCCTATGGAGTGATAGCTCTTTGGAAATTAGAGCTTGACTCTGGCAATACTCTTGCTGCTTGCGATATGCTAAGCGGTATTAACGGAGAGAAGTTGCTTGCCATTGACCAATATGAACTCGAGTTTGAGCTTGCCCGTATAAACAATATTCTCTCACAAAGGCAAGTCACCTCTGTGCAAAGCGACAGCCTCTCGGAAACAAAATGGAAATACATAGTCGAATATGGATATACTAAAAAGTTTTCTTTCATAACTAGCCTGCAAGATTCTGTTTGGTCGCTTTCCTCTTGGGAGCAACTTTACTAGCTTTTATATTGGACATTCTTTTTTGGCAGATTATCACTTTAGTGACAAATCATTTCCCGTGATTGTTGTGTAATCATTATCATTTTTGTATTTTGCGAGTTAATGGCAAAGAAATTTTTTGCTAGTTTTTCAGGAATTGTCAAACAAGAAAAATATCAAGGGTTTTGCAAATGATCGAGTTAATTAAGTTTGTACCACTTTTCCCAATACTTGGATTTTTATTCCTTGCACTTTTTGGTTCCCGAATAAAAAACAGTGAAAGAGTTGCAGCCGTTCTTGCCTCTTTAATGGTTTTCATTTCTTTTGCAATCACAGTGGCTGTATTTTTTGAATTCTCGGCAAGTGATGGCTCAGTCGTCAAGGTTTTAATCTACGAGTGGATTTCGGCTGGTGATTTTTCTGTCAATATTTCTTATCAAGTAGACCAACTTTCGCTTTTCTTTACACTGATAATCACAGGCATTGGCTTTCTAATTCACATCTATTCAATTGGTTACATGAAAGGGGACAAGAGATTTTATCTTTTCTTTGCCTACCTTAACTTGTTTATATTTATGATGCTCAACCTTGTCTTGTCTAGCAATTTCTTGCTGACATTTTTGGGTTGGGAAGGCGTGGGTCTTGCCTCATACTTACTTATTGGCTTTTGGTATGACCAGAAATTTGAGGGCTTTCGCATCACTTGGACAGGGGATGCAGCGAACAAGGCATTTATTGTAAACCGTATTGGTGATTTTGGGTTCTTGATTGCAATGTTCTTAATTTTTGTAACATTCGGAACGCTCGAGTATACCGATGTGATGAGTTCTGTAATGGCTGACTCCGGTGCTTTGATGGGAACTGGGCTAATGCTTGCAATTACTCTTTTCATGTTTTTGGGATGCACGGGGAAATCTGCACAAATCCCACTGGCTGGGTGGTTGCCCGACGCAATGGCTGGACCTTCGTCGGTTTCGGCACTCATTCACGCTGCAACCATGGTTACGGCTGGTATTTTCTTAATCGCAAGAAATTCTGCACTTTTTGCCCTCTCGCCAGACACAATGATGATTGTAGCTTATGTTGGTGCCGGGACTGCTTTGCTTGCCGCTTCAATCGGTATGGTGCAAGATGACATTAAAAAAGTGCTGGCATATTCCACCGTCTCTCAACTTGGATTTATGTTCGCAGCACTTGGAATTGGGGCATTCTCGGCTGGGCTTTTTCACACTATGACTCATGCCTTTTTTAAAGCATTGCTCTTCCTTGCCGCAGGTTCGGTCATTCACGGAATGCACCACCAACAGAATATTAAGAAGATGGGTAATCTTCGCAAATATATGCCGACGACCTACTGGACATTTTTAATTGGGACGATGGCCATTGCAGGCATTCCTTTCTTCTCAGGATTTTTCTCAAAGGACGAAATACTCTGGCAGGCATATAACACAAATAATTTGCCAATTTATGTGATGTTGGTGATTGCAGCAATCTTTACAGCATTTTATATGTTTAGATTATTATATCTAACATTTCATGGAAAAGAGAGGTTCGATGCTTCACACCATACTCCACATGAATCACCAAAGAGCATGACATTTGTGCTTATTTCTTTGGCTGGCTTGGCTGCTCTGGGTGGATTTTTGAATGTTCCTTTTGCACTGTATAGCTTCTTGGGGCTTGAGCATGTGAGCTTTGTCAATAATTGGCTAGCTCCTATTTTTGCTGATGCAAATACGATCTTGGGAATCTCCGCACTCCACGAACTGCACGCAATCGAATATATTTTAATGGCTGTTGCAACCGCACTTGCAGTTATTTCATGGATGGTTGCAAAGAACTGGTATCTTAGCGATTCCTCGTGGTCGATGCCTGGCAAACTTGTGGCTAAGTTTCCCGTCTTATATAAAACATTGCTTGAGAAATGGTATTTAGATAATGGATATTATTCAGCGATTGTAGAACCATTACTGAAAGGTTCAAAGCAAATCCTGTGGCGAAGGATTGATGTTGGAATAGTTGATGGGATTGTAAATGGGCTTGGAACCGTGACAAAAAGATTGGGAAATGTGGTTCGTAGAATGCAAACAGGAATTGCACAAACTTACGCCACTGTAATGGTATTAGGCATATTGCTTATTATATTTCTGATGGTATTTTAAATAAGTGAATCTAGTCATTCAGGATAAATATTTGCAAGGTCTACTTAATATTTTTTCGGTCCTTGTACTCTTTCTCAAAATGATATAACAAATGGAATAAAAAAAATAGATAAAGTATGGAATTACAACTAACATTATTTCTGCCCCTTGTGGGATCGATTCTCCTTTTGTTTATCAACAGAGAGAATGAAGACTTGATAAAGAAGACCGCTTTTGGAACTTCTATATTGGCACTCTTTACCTCAATTTGGCTGTATTCAAGTTTTGATTCCAGCAATCCAGACTTCCAGTTTATGCTGGATGTTTCTTGGATTCCAGCCATTGATGCTGGTTTTAGGATTGGGATTGACGGCATGTCGATGCTTATGATAATGCTCACCACATTCATCACCCCGATTGCAATCATGTGTTCTTTTGATTCGATAAAGAAGCGACATAAAGAATATTACACAATGGTCTTATTGCTTCAGTTTGGGATGACAGGTGTTTTTGCCTCTCTTGATTTGTTCTTGTTCTATATTTTCTGGGAAATAATACTTATTCCAATGTATTTTATTATTGGGATTTGGGGCGGAAAAGATAGATTGTACGCAACGGTAAAGTTCTTTTTGTTTACGGTCGTTGGTTCACTCTTTATGCTCATTGCCATAATCTGGATGGGATATTATGTTGGGACTGAGATTCTGGCAATGGACTCAGGATTCACTACAAATTTCATTGCCATAAGAGAAGTGAGTTCGCAAATTCCATTTGATTTGCAACAATGGTTGTTCCTTGCTTTTGGACTTTCATTCTTTATCAAAGTCCCGCTGTTTCCATTTCATACTTGGTTGCCCGACGCACACACCGAAGCTCCGACTGCGGGTTCTGTTTTGCTTGCTGGAGTATTGCTGAAGATGGGAACTTACGGGCTGGTTCGCTTTAATCTTGATTTGTTCCCAGAAGCCTCAATTCATTATGCTGACATTGTTTCGGTACTTGCCGTAATTGGAATAATTTATGGAGCACTGGTGGCAATGATTCAGACCGATATTAAACGACTGGTTGCCTATACCTCTGTCTCTCACCTAGGCTTTGTTGTGCTTGGGATTTTTTCGATGACAGAAACGGGTCTGCAAGGTGCGATAATCCAAATGGTAAGCCACGGTCTCTCTACTGGAATGCTCTTCTTAATGATTGGGATGCTCTATGAACGCCGACACACACGTGCTATTATTGACTATGGTGGGATTGCAAAAGTAATGCCACAACACGCCGCATTTTTTGGAATTGCGATGTTCTCGTCAATCGGACTTCCTATGCTGAACGGATTTATTGGAGAGTATTTAATATTGCTAGGTGCGTTTGAGTCCGAAGTTCTTGGCTCATATTGGTACACATTATTTGGCACGACGGGAGTGGTGTTTGCCGCAGTTTACCTTCTGTGGATGTACCAACGAGTTTTCTTGGGTAAAATTGATAATCCAGAGAATAAAAAACTAAAAGATATAAATAGATTTGAATGGTCTATGCTTGTTCCAATTGTGATTTTCATTGTATGGATTGGTGTTTACCCACGAACATTTTTGAGTATATCAGAGCAATCAACAGAGAAATTAGTCAAGAAAATTGAAACGGTTTACGCTCCAATGAAAGTAGAGCTAGAGAAATAATAAGTTGAAAAAGTAGAAAATAAACAAATTAATAGTTTAGAAAAAAATGAACGAACTTTTATTAGCATCCCCCATAGTTGGGCTCAGCATATTGGCAATCATTGCCCTGGTGCTAGACGCACGAGATGACAAAAATACAAATCTTGGCTTTGGCTTTGCACTTGGCAGTTTTGTGCTAACGCTTCTGCTTTCCATCTGCGGGTGGATGGGCGGATTTGATTCTTCGACTTTCGTAGCGGACGAATCTCTTAGCAAAGGTGCGTTGAATTTTGAAGCATCTGCCTATTTCTACGATATGCTTTTCCTCATTTCTGCAATATTTTCTTTGTGTGCGGCCCGGCCCTATTTGCAAAGGGAGAATGTAGAATCAACAGAATTTTATAATCTTGTCATGTTTTCAGTTGCTGGAATGATGATAATAGCACACTCGGCTTCAATGCTAACGCTTTTTGTCGGAATTGAAATAATGTCACTTTCCTTTTACATACTGGCTGGATATTTCCGATTTAATAAAAAGTCAATCGAAGCATCGCTCAAATATTTCTTGCTGGGAGCATTTGCCACAGGATTTTTGGTATATGGAATGGCGATGATTTACGGGGCAACGGGTTCGTTTTATTTTGACGAAATTCACTTAGCTATTTCATCGGGCGAGGTTCATTCATTCACTTATCTAAAAATCGGACTTGGTTTAATGATAGTTGGCTTGGCATTTAAAGCTGCAACTTTTCCCTTCCACCAGTGGGCTCCAGATGTCTACACTGGTTCGCCAACTCCAGTCACCACATTTATGTCTACTGCTGGGAAAGCGTCTGCAATCATCGCTTTCATCATAGTCACAGCCGCACTAATGCCAAGCACAACAGGGATTGAGCTTGTGGATCTCAACACTTCTACGGCTCAAATGGTGATTGCACTAATTTCTGCATTAACTATGATTATCGGTAACATCACAGCACTTGTCCAAAAAGATGTCAAGCGAATGCTTGCATACTCTTCTGTTGCTCATGCGGGGTATTTGCTGATGGGGATTGTGGCTAATTCAGCTAGTGGAACCCGTGGCATGACTTTCTACATCACAGCATATTTATTTATGCAGATTGGATCTTTTGTCATAGTTTCCATTTTTGAACGGAATAAAGGTGAGAATCTTAAATTCTCAGATTATTCTGGTCTGTATAAAAAACATCCTTTAATGTCGGCTCTTATGGCAATATTTATGCTGTCGCTTGCCGGACTTCCGCCAATGGCTGGTTTCTTTGGGAAGTTGCTGCTCTTTACTGCCGCCATCAAATCGGGTTTTACATGGCTGACCATCGTAGCCGTCATATCATCGGTCATTTCAATGTATTTCTACATCAGACTCGTTCTTAATATGTATTTTAAAGAACCACCAGAAGACTCGGCGATGGAAAACACTGGAGGGCTTGCCAGTTTGCCAGTTTATATTTCTGCCATAGTGATATTACTTCTTGGAATTCTTCCATTCCTTCTCGACGATGTGATATTGAAGTTCTGAGAATAAGCTGTAGGTTCTTGTTTTAACTGCTGCCCATATTCTATATTCCCAATTCTATTTGGGTGGAAGTACAGATATTTTTTATTGAGGAAAATTCCTTAAATTAGAAATTCTGTTTCTCTCAAGAAGGAAATAAAAATGCCTATAAAAACTAGCCTTTCAAACGGAGTAATGAACATTGTGTTCGCCCGACCAGGTGTGATGAACTCATTCAATCGGGCGATGGCACTTTCTTTTCAAAAAGCACTCGACTCAGCAGATAGAAATCCCAAAGTGAGAGCCGTTTTGATTTCGGCAGAGGGCAAAGCCTTTTGTGCTGGTCAAGATTTGAAAGAAATTATTGATGAGGAAAATGGACTCTCAATCAAAAATCTTGTGTCCGAGCATTATAACCCAATCATACTGAAGCTAAGAAGCATGGAGAAACCAATTATCGCCTCGGTTGGAGGAGTGGCAGCAGGGGCTGGTGCCAACATTGCACTGGCTTGCGACATTGTCATAGCCTCGGAAAAAGCAACTTTTATTCAAGCATTTTCACAAATTGGGCTAATCCCAGATTCGGGTGGGACTTTTATTTTGCCACGTCTTGTGGGGCTTGCTCGTGCGACTGCACTTATGATGATGGCCGAGAGGGTGAGTGCCGAAGATGCGGTAAGCATGGGTATGATTTGGAAATGCGTGCCAGAAAATGCACTCGAGAGTGCTTCTGTTTCGCTTGCCGAAAAACTTGCGAAAATGCCAAGCAAAGGGCTTGCACTCACAAAAAAATGTTTAAATAAAGCACTGTTTTCTAACTTAGTTGCACAATTGGATTACGAAGAAGAGATGCAGGATGAAGCGGGAAAGACTAATGATTTTCGAGAAGGAGTTATGGCTTTCCTTGAAAAAAGAAAGCCCGAATTCAAAGGGGATTAACACGAGTACAGTTTTTTTATAGATATGTTTTACGCTGGCAAGCACTCCTTTTTATTTGTAAATTATTTGGGTTAATAAAATTTCATCAATCATTCTAATAGTTATTTTTTTCTTTACAAGTGGGATTCAATCCTTGGCTCAAGGCTGGCAAGAAGCTAGTTTGCCACCTGGGCTGAATGGTCCAAAGAACGATTACGCCCCAGCCTATAATAAATATGATAAAAAATTATATTTTACATCCGAGCGAGGTGGTGGCAATGCCCATATCTACTTGTTCCAAGATTCTGTCGCCACAGCCTTGAAAGGAAGAATAAATCAAGAGGGAAAAAGCAGTATGTATATTTCTTTCTCTGACAAGAATACCGCTTATTATTCGGCATTTGTGATGGGTGAGAGGCAGAAAGTCCAGAAGATATTCCTGTCAAAATTTACAAAGAACTCTTGGCAAAAAGGCACAGAAGTAACAGAACTAGACCTAGGAGCTTTTGCGTCTCAGCCAAGCGTTTCACCGCTTGGGGATTTTATAGTTTTTTGTGCCACCGCCTCTGAAAGCAGTATTTTTGATACCGATCTTTATATTTCATATCTTGAAGAAGGCAAAAGCTGGGGCAAACCAATTGCTCTAGATGTGTTGAATACAGAGGGAAGGGAACTGACACCACATCTTTGGAGTCAAGACTCGCTTTTTTTTGCAAGTGATGGGCTAGGGGGAAAAGGTGGGCTTGAGCTTTTTCTTTCTGTTAGGAAAAATGAGCTGTGGCAACGGCCCGAACCTTTGCACAGTCTCAATACAGAGTTCGACGAAAGTGACCCTTGCCTTTTGCCCAATGGTGATATTTATTTTGTGTCGAAACGAGGGAATGACAATGGCTTAAATATTTATTTTGCCCAAAAAGATGTTGATTCTTCCTCTGAAGGGAATGAGCCTGTGGTTGAGGATGTTTATCTTAGCACATTTGCTTCAAATATTCGGATTCGTAGTGTTGAATCAAAAACAATTCATGATTTTAATCCATATTTTTTCTATGAAAAGGGAAAATCAGACTTAGAAAATAAATATGCCAAAGAAAACAAGCGGCTTGTCAATCTCTGTCTAGAATTTCTTAAAAAACAAGAAAACAGTCTTGAGATTACCGCATGGACGGCTTCGGAGATTGAGTTGGACAGAAATGAAAACTATAAAAATAGTAAATTTATTGCCGACGAACGAATTAGCAGGATTAAAGAAAAGTTAGGCAAGTATGCTGGTAAAATAAAAATTAATTATGAATATTTCCAGACCAGTGATAATTATTTGCTCTCAGAAGTGATAGGGATTAGCTTTGAAGGTGAAGATTTCTTTGTTGCTTCAAAAGAAAAGAAATATGAACTGCTCCCAGACAAGCTAGAAATTCAAATTCAATCCAGGGCAGAAGACTTGCTCGATAGTTGTAAAATCGAGCTTTTGACCACAAACGGCAATGCAATATACTCGTCTTGGAGCAACAGTGATGAAACAAAAATACTTATCGATTTAAGTGCTTTTGGGGAGACACTCAACTTGTCTGAGGATTTGATTCTGAAAGGCAAGGGTGTCTTTGGCTCACATATAAGCGAGTTTAAGAGCAAATTGCCAATATTCAAATCAAAAATAAGCTCATCAACTTTGTTAAATAATATTCAATCAATTAAATTAATCATAATTGATGATAAAACCTTAAATTCACAAAGTTTAAAAAACTATTTGGATAAAAACATAAGCACAGGAAGTAAAATTAATATTTATTATAATCCAAAAGTTAAACCAATAGAAAAAATAGCAAAAGAACTTAAAAAAAATCTTTCTGAGAACAATCAATGTAAGCTAATTCAATCGGCATCAAAGTCTGGGTTTGTTGAGGGGCTACAGATTGAACTGGAAATTGTTAAATAAAATTATAAATAAAAATGCCAACATTATCAATAATAATTCCTGCATACAACGAAGCGGCAACAATTCACAGAATACTCGACAAGGTCAAGGCAGTTGAGCTTGATTTTGAATTGGAAAAAGAGCTTGTCATAGTCAATGACGCTTCGACCGATAATACAGAAGCGGCAATCAAAAATTATATTGCAACTAACCCAGAGCTTCCAATAAAATATTACTCTCACCAAAAAAATATGGGCAAGGGTGCTGCCCTCCACACTGGTATCGACAAAGCACAAGGCGAATATTTGATAATCCAAGATGCCGATTTAGAGTATGATCCCGCAGAATATAATCTAATACTCAGACCAATTCTAAATGATTTTGCCGATGTTGTTTATGGCTCAAGGTTTTTGGGTGGCAAGCCTCACCGCATTCTTTTCTTTTGGCATTCTATTGGAAATGGGATATTGACTTTCTTCTCCAATATGCTGACAAATCTGAATTTGACTGATATGGAAACTTGCTATAAATGTTTTCGCTCTGAGTACATTAAGTCATTGAAATTAAAGGAAAAACGTTTTGGATTTGAACCAGAAGTAACAGCCAAGATTTCCCGAATTCCAAACATAAGAATATATGAAGTGGGGATTTCATATTATGGCAGAACTTATGAAGAAGGCAAGAAAATAAATTGGAAAGACGGTGTGCGGGCAATTTACTGTATTTTAAAATTCAATATTTGGAGTAAATAGTGTTAGCAGCTCTTGGCATTTGGCTCTACATTTTCTTCTTGAGTGGAGTTTTTGGACTCATTGCACTGAGGATGTCAAAACTATTTTTTACAAGCAAATCAGAGGACAATAATCAAGACGATTCCTTGCCGCCACTCGCCATTTTACTAATCTCAGGGCTTGGGATTGTAACGGCTCTAGCACAGTTTATTTCTTTGCAAAGTGCGACTGGGCTTCTTACAAATTTATTTTTGACAATTACCGCCTTTGTTTATTTATTGATAGATAGGAAATTCTCAGCCAAGATAATTTCCCCATACATTCTTAGTATAAAAAACATTAAGCTAGTCCCCTTGATACTGGGCATTGGCTTTGTGGCATTGGGACTTCACCAACTCTCTGCCATAACGCTGAGTGCTGATACTCCGCTCTATCACGCACTTTCTATAAAATATATCGAAAACCACTCAGTAATCCCAGGTCTTGGGAATTTCTATCACAGGCTAGCATTTAATAATTCTTGGTTTGTGAGTTGTGCTCTTTTTAGCTTTTCGTTCTTGGGGAAAATGTCGCTCAATGTGATGAGTGAATTTCTTATGATTTTTGGTGGGTTCTGGATGTTGGGTGGTCTCAATAATATATTAAGCGGAAAGTTTGTAGCTGAGAATTGGGTGCGGCTTGGGCTTATCCCAATATTTTTATACTCATTTTATTTCCCGCATATTGGCTGGAGTGCAACTCCTTCGCCCGATGTCCCGACGGCAGTTTTCACTTGGATTATTTTTCATAGATTTTTTGAGATTGCTAAAAATAAAAAGAGATTCGAGTTGAACTCAGAGTTTTTACTTCTTATCATTTCGGCATCATTTCTGGTGAGCATAAAACTTTCGGCCGCAGTCATTTTATTGCTTCCATTTGTGGTGCTAGCCTTGAGCTTTAAAAAATATAAGAAAAGTGTACTTGTCGCAATAGTTGTTGGAGCTTTTATAATGACTCCATGGCTGGCTAGGAATTATTATCTGAGCGGATACTTGATTCACCCATTCCCTGCCATCGATTTGTTTTCGCCAGATTGGAAAATCCCAAAAGATATTGCACTCGCCGAAAAAAATACTATACAAAGATGGGCAAAATGGCCTGGTTGGTTCAAAAAACCAAAGAATGTAGAACTTGAAGATTTAGAGTACGGGCAATGGTTTGAGATATGGCTGGCAAACCAGACATTGCCAGGGCTTGAGCTAAGTCTTTGGGCAACATTACTCTCCTCCTCGGCAGTATTTCTCATTGGCATAATTGTTTTATTGAGGCAGCAAAAAAGATATTTTGTTGAGCATGGAGCAATGACCCTAGTCTTTCTTTCTCTGTTTCTTTCTTGGATTTATTGGTTTTGGGCAGCACCCGACTTGCGGTTTGGCTGGGGAGTCCATTGGATTAACTTGAATATTTGTCTGTTTTTTATTGCTTCTCTTTTACTCAAAAAAGTTAGTCTTGAAGCAAGCACGCAACTTACTATGGGCATTTCAACTGTCTCTTTGATTACCCTCGGGTACTTAATCTATGCTCATTACGAGCAGGTTTCTGCACGATATAAAATGTTCGCATCTGGCCAGGTCTCTGAACATATTCTGATGCCTAAGGATTACCCAACTTCATTTTCGCTCAAGGTCGTTGAGGGCAAGGTGGGCGACGCATTCTATGAAAACAGCATCTACGACGCTCCGCTTCCTGCCTCAATTAGCTCTGCTATGATAGGAAAAGCAGTCCCAAGAGGCAAATCTTTTGAAGATGGTTTCAAAGATGGAGGAACAGAGAAATGAATGATCTTTTGAGTAAACTCGCCAAAAAGCCAATAGAAATTCTTGTCGGGATATTTGCCGTCTCAATTCTCTTGATTTGGTTTTCTAATTCAAATTACGAGGGCTTAGATTCAAAACAAAGAGACGAAATCCGAATGGCAAATGCTTATATAAGTACGGCAAATGAAATAAAAGATGAAGAAATCAAAGCTAGATTTAATAAAAAAGCAAAAGATTTGTTAGATAGTTTTTCCGCCAAAGACAATTCTATTTACAACACCAGCCTTGGTTTCTATTACTTGGTAAATAATGATTTGGCAAGCTCTTACGAAGTTCTTAAAAAAGCATGGGCTAAGGACAAGACAAGTGGCGAGTCGAGATACACACTTCATTATTTCAAAATATCGGCTCTAAATCTTGCCCTAAATTATGTAAATAATAATAAAACAGACGAGGCCTTTGCTATTGCGGGTGAGCTTCTGCCATACGACGGGCAAAATGCAGAGCTTTTTAATTTGCTTGGAGTGTGCTACATTCGCAAAAATGATGAGGGCAATGCCATAGCTCAATTTAAAAAAACACTTTCGTTAAACCCGAACCACCAGCAAGCCCGACAGAATTTATTTTCGATATATATTCAGAAGTATCAGTCTGCAATCGGAAGTGAAAATTTTGAGTACGGGCTTTCGATAATCAAAGAAGCGATGAAAATCAACGTAAATAATCCAGAGCTTCATCTCATTGCGGGTGAGCTTTACCTGAGGCTGGGTGACAAACAAAATGCAATAGACAACTTTAAAAAGTCAGCGGAAATAAACAATAATCAAAAAGCAAAAAATTATTTATTGCAGTTAGGAGTGAAAAACTAAATATTAACTATTAAAATCAAATTTATTAAATTAGGAATAAAAAAATAATATGAAAATACCTTTTGTAGATTTAGCATCTCAATATAAATCAATAAAATCAGAAGTTGATGAAGCGATAGCCGATGTGTTGGACAATACGGCTTATGTGGGCGGAGAGAGGGTGCGGGCATTCGAGGAAAAGTTTGCCAAAATGTATGGCGTGGAGCATTGTATCTCCTGTGGAAATGGAACGGACGCACTTTATATCACCTTGAAATCTTTGGGAATTGGAGTGGGCGATGAAGTGATAACGGCGGCAAATTCTTTTGTTGCATCATCGGAAGCAATTTCAGAAACTGGTGCAAAACCCGTCTTTGTTGATGTTGAAGAAGTATATTTCAATATGAACCCAAAACTCATTGAAGCAAAAATTACCGACAACACAAAGGCAATCATGCCTGTGCATATTTTTG
>JAJRPT010000004.1 GCA_024280675.1 Bacteroidota bacterium | reverse complement strand
CTCGCGGCTTCGCCTTTTGTACCTGCCATTGTATTACGTGTGTAGCCCTGGACGTAAGGGCCATGATGACTTGACGTCATCCCCACCTTCCTCACCGCTTGCGCGGGCAGTCTCTTTAGAGTTCCCACCATTACGTGCTGGCAACTAAAGATAGGGGTTGCGCTCGTTGCGGGACTTAACCCAACACCTCACGGCACGAGCTGACGACAGCCATGCAGCACCTCTGCACAGACTCCGAAGAGAGACTAGCTTTCACTAGTTGTCCTGTGCACTTCAAGCCCAGGTAAGGTTCTTCGCGTTGCATCGAATTAAACCACATAATCCACCGCTTGTGCGGGCCCCCGTCAATTCCTTTGAGTTTCAACCTTGCGATCGTACTCCCCAGGCGGTATGCTTAACGGTTTCCCTCCGGCACTCGTGTAAACACAAACACCAAGCATACATCGTTTAGGGCGTGGACTACCAGGGTATCTAATCCTGTTCGCTACCCACGCTTTCGTACATGAGCGTCAATGATGAGCCAGCAGGCCGCCTTCGCCACTGGTATTCCTCCTGATATCTACGCATTTCACCGCTACACCAGGAATTCTACCTACCTCTCTCATATTCAAGATCTGCCGTATCGAAGGCACTTTCTCGGTTAGGCCGAGATCTTTAACCTTCGACGCACAGACCCGCCTGCGCACCCTTTAAGCCCAGTAAATCCGGATAACGCTTGGACCCTACGTATTACCGCGGCTGCTGGCACGTAGTTAGCCGGTCCTTCCTTTGATGGTACAATCCCAGCCACTCTAAGTAGCTTTTTTTCCCATCCGACAGTGGTTTACAGAGCAGAACCCCTTCATCCCACACACGGCGTCGCTGGTTCAGGGTTTCCCCCATTGACCAAAATTCCTCACTGCTGCCTCCCGTAGGAGTCTGGACCGTGTCTCAGTTCCAGTGTGGCGGATCATCCTCTCAGACCCGCTACTGATCGTCGCCTTGGTAGGCCTTTACCCTACCAACTAGCTAATCAGACGCAGACTCATCCCCATCCAAGCCGAAGCTCTTTGACCCAGAAGGCCTCATCAGATATTAGCACAAGTTTCCCTGAGTTATGTCTGTGATAGGGGTAGATAATCTACGCGTTACTCACCCGTGCGCCAGTTTAATAGCTCTCCGAAGAGAACGTTCTCCTTGACTTGCATGTGTTAGGCACGCCGTCAGCGTTCATCCTGAGCCAGGATCAAACTCTCCGTGGAAAGTTTAATACTGTTTCATATCAAAGTTTAATATTCAAAATCAATTGACATTGACCTTTAGCACTCTCTATTTTCAAAAATCTAAATTTTCAAAGAACAACACAATTTTTTTAGCAGAGAAACAAATCTCTTCCAAACCATTCAACTTCTTTCCAAGACCCTTACCCCTCTTCGTCCTCTTTCTAAAACTCTTACCCCTATTTCCAAGCCCTTGCTTGAGCAAAACTTTTTTCAACCTTGGCTTCGGAGCAGTTACAAATCTAAGAAGAGTTTAACTCACATCCAAAATATATATTTATTTTCAAGAACTTTTTTCGCAGGAAAAACATCGCACCAGCTCAACAATACTTTACTTTACTTTTGCCAATTGAACGGCTTCAAATCTAAGAAGCATCTGGACTAATTACAAGGTTTATTTTTTATTTTTTAACAAGCACTGAACAAGAACAAAAACAAGGGGAAAGCGGCATACATTTATTCTTCGGAGATAACCCATACCCTCAAAGAGGCAGAAACTTCTGCGTGCAACTTTACTTTTACCTTGAAGACTCCAAGGCTTTTAATTTGCTCATCTATAGAAATATCTTTTTTATCAATTTTGTATCCGTGAAGGACGAGTTCGGTAGAAATCATTTGAGATGTAACAGAGCCGAACAGTTTTCCCTCATCTCCAACCTTCATAGCGATAGAGACTTGCATATCTGCAAATTTTTGAGACATTTCTTCGGCATATTTTTTCTCTTGCACCATTTTAATCATGTAGCGTTTTTTCTCTTGCTCAATTTTATTGGCTGCACCGCCACTTGCGAAATATGCCATGCTTTGTGGGATTAGATAGTTCCTAGCATATCCATTTTTTACGACAATCACATCTCCCATAGAGCCTAGGTTATCGACATCTGTTCTTAGTATTACTTTCATTATTTTGCCTCCGCTTCTTTTTCGGCCATCTCAGCTTCTTGGGACTGGAACACTTTTCTTGCACGAAGATCAATCATCTCTTGAGCCAAAGACACTGTAAGGTGTCTCAGAATAGTGTCTTCAAGAACCATGAACCTGTCGATAATTGCTAAATTTTCTTTTACCATCTCGAAAGTTAAATGGACATAATAGCCATTATATTTTTTATTGATTGGGTATGCCAGTCTTTTGCGACCCCAGTGTTCGGTGTTTTTGATAACACCGCCATGGTTTTCTATATAGGCAACAACTTTTGAAACAAGAGCTTCTGTGTCTTGATCTTCAAGCGTTGAATTAACGATGAAGGTCGTCTCATATAAACTTTTGGCATTCATAACAATCCTGATTATAATATTTTCATTAGTCCGGCAGTCAAACTATTTGGAAACCAAACTATTTGGAAACCAAAAAAGAATACAAAAATAAGGAGAATTATATTAGACTGCAAACATTTATTTTAATTTCTAGTAATTATTTTAACGACTACCGATCGGTTGAGTGTCCTGCCGTAAGGGTGATCGTTGGAAAAATAAGATTTTAATGGTATTTCAACATTTATTGCTTCCTTATTTTGAAAGAGGTTTAGTGCAGACCTTGCTCTTTTTTCGGCTAAGTCTCTGTTGTGTGATTCATCGCCGAGGTTGTCGGTGAGTGGCAGAAACTTTACGGTTGCACCAGATTCTATGGCATCCCGAACCATCTGGCGAACCTCTTGATCTATTGCTTTAAACTCGCTTGAGTCAAATCCGAAATAGCCAAGGATGTAGGTCTTCTCACTTTTTCCACTTGCCTTTATCTCATTAATAATAATATTTTCTTTGATATTTTTCTCAATTCTAAGATTAAGTTTTATTTCATTTTCTTTTTCGCCAGACTTTACCCGGGAGAGGATTGAGAGATTGCCGGCGGCATTGCCTTTGAGGTATTCATTTAAATCAATTCTATAGCGGTGAGAACTGATATTATTTATTAAATTTTCTTTGGCATAATCATCATCAATTAAAATTTCGACACCTGACTGAAATTCCTTATAATTTGATTTCACTTCTATATCGATGGTATTATTTTCCTCAGAATAATAGGATGTTTTTTCCGAAAGCAGGAATTCAACAAGTTTATTGCCATCGGAGAATTTAATTTCAATCTTCTCTTCTTCTTCTTTTAACTCATCATATTTATATTCAACAGAATCTTTGTAATTTACTAATATTTTAATTCTGTCTCTGGAAAGTCCGTAAGAGAGGAGTGAATCGAAGAGAATATCTGCTCTTTTTTCAATTATCATACTTTCTCTATTTTCTGAGGAAACACCCTCAATCTCAATGGTGACATCTGAATAACGCTCAAGGTATTTTGCAACCGATGACAAAAGTTCTTTTTGAGCTCTGCCTTCAAGTCCTTGTGTTTCTTTTCCTTGCTGCTGTGTCGATTTTGCTTTATAATACAGAAGTGGAAGAATGGAATACTTTTCTTTGTAAATATTTTTCAAATAACTAAACTCAATGACATTGCCTTCACTTACTATTTTATCATTATAAGTTATGTTGATTGCTTGTGAGATTTCTGGAGCAACAATCTCCACCGGTTTTTTGACTGGTGCGGGTGCGGGGCTTGGTGGTGGAATTGGGGGCGGGATGCTTTTCTTCTGGATGTTATAAAGCACACTTATGCCAATAGAAATCGAGTTAGCATTCCACTGAACATCCTTGACAATGTTTTGGAGTGCTAGACTGCCTTGGACATCTGCCATAAAATCAAAGTTCTTGGTCTTATAAAATTTATACCTCAAGCCTAAATCCAAGGAGCTATAAATTGGATTCATGTCTGGGATTTCTTTGTCATTCATATTTGGATCGTTTTTAGAATATTCAATATCAAAATCGCCCAAAGGAGCTTCGTTCTGGTTAAATTTAGCAATTATCGGTGTTCCAATTGAAATTCCAAGAGAAACATCGAGTGGTAAATCATCAATAGGTGAAAATATTAACTTGGGCGAAAGTGTCAAAAACACAATGCTTGGGTCAATCTCCTGTCGTGAGAATCCCTCATAATAAGAATTCTCTGAGATAATATTGCCAACTAATGTCTTTTTTTTCAGAAGCACTGAAACAGGTTTGAATTCTAAATCAATGCCATAACGTTCAAGAATACTAAAATATCTTTCCTCAAATTTATACTCGTAGCCAATATTAAAATATGGGTTAATGCTAGTGGCATTATTGAAATCACCGCCAACTAATTTGAAGTCAGGGAATTGTTTAAACCTCGCATTGTGCAAGCCAAAAGAGGCACCAGCCCCAGCCTTCAGGAAATAACTTGTTCCATTATCGCTTTTCTTGTCTGGGCGAACAACTCCAAAAACAGAAATAAATAATATGAAAGTAAGGAAAGCTCTTGCCATAATCATCGAATCACCTTCAAAGATTTTGCGTCGAGTATTTTCCCGTTTTCAATAATTAACTCATAAGATCCACTAGCAAGAGATGACAATTCTAGTTGGATTTCATTTTCACCAGCCTTAAGTTTTAGTTCACGTTTGATTTCTACACCCCCATCTAATCTGATAAGCGAAAGTCTGACACTCTGCTCCAGAGTAGAATTAATAATAATCTTTGTGGAAGTATTCGCCGGATTTGGGCTCAGAGACTCAATTATGGCTCTTGCACCACCGTGTATGATTATTCTATCTTCGTTCAGCCCTTCCACTTCAATCCGTCCACGACGAGAGTAAAGGACGCTCACTTGTTGCCCCATGAAGTATGAGTTTTGTCCAAAATCAACAAATGTTTCACTTGTCTCTGCAGCCCCAACAACTCCTTTGAGAAGTGCCAAAGTATCGCCAGAATTGTAATCACCAAAGAGCTTAATCTTAATCCTTCGTTTGTCATCTTCTATTCCAAGATCTTCAAACTCAGCTTCTCCGATTGAACTCGTGATTTCAGTTGGGAAAAATAACCTTGGGTTCATTTCAATAATTGATTCATATTTTCTTTTGCCATTATAAGGCATGTTTTCACTACGAAAATTAAAATATATTGGAATCTCCACTTCTGAGATGGGGCTTTCTGCCACCACATCGCCGGTCGATTGAACAGAAACCGCTTCATACTTTGCCAAGGGAATCGCCTTTTGATAAGGACATGGTTCGGCTTCAAAGAGCAACTCTGCTTCCTCTTCACCCCCATGCCACATGATTTCAATTTCTAGCGAATCACCTATTTCAATATTTTGTGGCATCTCAGGACTCAAAATCTCATAATTGCCTGTTGGATAAATACTGATTCCCGTCATTTCAATTAGTGCATTCGATGTGTTTTTTATTGTAATAATCCGAACATCACCTTCTTCGGCTATAAATGGCAAACCCGAATGACTAAGATGAAGCCAAGTGCCAATCCCACGAATTTTCCCCTGGCTCACTCTGAAATATTTCTGTTGATCGCTATGATATGCTCTTAATTCTGTAAAAATATCATTGAGTGTGTCAGGTGTGGCGCCCATCGAGACTTCAACAAATTCACCCAGAAGCAAGATCGTATCGAGCGGGCTATCCAATACATTGAATAGCTCACTGTTTTCTCCGCCAAAAGCTATTTTGTTAAGGTAGAGCGGGGCATCGTCTGCATTTTCCACAATATAATTTGTTATAAAAGAGCTGTCACCTACGCAACGCTCCCCAAAATCTAGCAACTCGGAAAAAACAATATTTCTGTCATTGCCCTCGCCGGTGATTGGGATATGGAAATATTTATAGCAACTTCTCAGATAAAGTGTATCTATTAGCTCACCCAAATCCTTAGGCACAAACTCAAACTCGAGTATTTCACCCTCACCAGGGAAGAGAGTATCGGGTAGCACTCTGTTTACCAGCCTGTAATTTTTATCATCGGTGAATCCGTGTCCGTCGCTTATATAAAATACTTTCCCAACGTTTTTTACTTCGCTTGTAAAAGTATGGCTAGATTGATTAAAAATCAACTCTTCTCCAAAGTCAAGCTCACTAATCTCAAGTTCTGGAGCAACTATAGAGAAAGCATAATCGCTTTCATCATACTGAGGGTAGGTAAATTCTGTGTACTTCAGTTGTTTTGGTACTCCTTGGCGAATAGAGGAGAAGGCAAATGAGTTTCTAATCGGTGAGAATGAAATATCGACAGCCTTATCGCCCTCTATCGAACCAAATGTAATTTTTGAACCGCTCACCATATCCCATATATATATGGATGGCTGCTGTTCCGAACCTATTATCATTCTAGTCGAAGTGGGGTTAAATGAAAGTCCAACAATATCACTTGCACTTGGATTAATGAACTGAAATACCCTGCCAGTGTTCACCCTAAGCATATAGACCAAGGATCCCTTTACATTGTTGGATAGTCCATTTTTATCAGTTGTCGAAGCTACTGCAATATATTCAGCATTTGGAGAGATTGTTATTTGATTTATTAAGGGGATTGCATTTATTTCATAAGTGTTGCCTGTGTTATTATTGTTTGAGAGGTCGAGCAAATCAATTTTGTTGGGGACTCTAGCAATCACTGCTTTTGATAGCTCTGAATTAAGTGCAAATTTAACAATTGCAGTTGGGCTTATTATCGAATCAATTATTTGCCCCTGCCCAAAAGGGATCTTAGGGTCGATAACATAGACTCTTTTGCCAAATTCTTGAGCAGCATAAATAAGGTTGGAACTTTTGTCGGCATAAGAAGAAAATTTAATCGGAGATTTATATTCAAGGTCTGTAACTTTTTCTTTGCTAAATACATTATAGATTGCAAAATAGCTTTGATTCTGAGAATAATAATTTACAACAAGCAAGCTGTCATTGAGAAAGCTCAAGCCATGCGGGGTAAGATTGCTTGGGTATCCATCTAAGTTAATTACTGAAATTAGCCCACGGGTATCCACATCAAATAAATTAATTATACCAAGGGAGTGGAAGCTGGCAAGATATTTCCCATTGGGGCTATGCTCAAGCATGAGGGCATCGTAGCTGATTTGAATATTGGAGGTTCTTGTATCATCAAATTTCTGGCTAACCCTCATACGTGCACTGTCTGCAATAATCTCCGGCACCGTCCAAACGAGCGTATCTCCTAAAGTGCTAGAAACTGGCGTGAGTTCTTCCCACAGTGAATCATCGTCATACTTTATGCTAATATATGACTCAATTTTTGGGTTATGTCCAGACCAATTTATATCGAAGGTTT
>JAJRPT010000060.1 GCA_024280675.1 Bacteroidota bacterium | reverse complement strand
TTTACTGCCATATTTATCTCATTTATCAGTCCATTCATTGAGTCTGCGAGGTCGTTTATATCTTTTTTGAAGGCTTCGGAATCGCCACGATATTCTTGGTGCATTCGTTTTGTGAAGTCGCCTTCGGCCATGGCCGCAATGACCGAGCTTGCTTCTTCGAACGGCATTTGTTCGAGTGTTGAGTTGATTGCATTTTTCAATTTTGCGTGGTCGCCCTTGAAATCTCCTTCCATTTTCGTTGAAAGATCGCCACCCGCCATGCGGTCGAGGGCTGCGACTGTCCCGGCGATTGGCTCCAGTATTGCGTCGGCGAGACTGTTTATGTCATTGAGAATAGATTCCCATTCGCCTTTGAGAGTTCCCACATTAGCCCGTGCGTTCAAATCTCCAGCGTCAGCAGATAAAATCAATGCAGAGACTTCGTCTGTCAAATAACTCAGATTATCAATCAGCCCATTGAGATTTTGTTTTGTTGTATCAAAATCGCCTTTGTATTCTTCTGTGATTTTTTCAGGAATGTCACCTTCTGAAATCCTGTCAATATAGTTGCTTGTCATTTCAATAGGTTTAATAAACGCCTCAATCAAGCTGTTGGTATTCTCAGCAATTGGAACAAAATCAACCAAAAGACCTTGTGCGTCAAGCCTTTTGTCTAGCTTGCCGTTTAAAACATTATTGTTAAGATCTTGGACATTCTGGCTAATATTATTGATTCCTTTTTTAATTCCAGTGGCTACAAAAAGCACAATAATAATTACAATTACACTGACAACAAGCAACATCATCTGTCTGTTGAGCAACTGCTCCTCAACTTCAATTATTTTTTCTACATCTTCGTGAAGCAGATTCTGTTGGTTTGAAACCATTTTGTTCATTTTCTCAAGAATTGTTCTTGCCCTTGGAGCGGCTTCTTCCCCAAGCATTGTTTTTGCAAGATCTAAGTCTGTTAATGTAAGGTTCTCAATTTTATTTTGAGCAATTCTAAACTCTTCAATTTCGGATTCAATTTCTTTTAATATTTCTACATTTTTTGAGTTTGTCCAGTTTTTGCTCAGTGCGTCTAATTCTTTCTTGGATTCATCTATCAATGCCCAGCCATCGGCTCTTTCTTTTTTGAATACGTCTTTTCCAATGAGCATATATCCTCTTAGTCCAGAAAGTGATTTGTTGATGCCAAGGATTAAATTCTGAGAAGCCTCAGCGGTAGGAACTCTAAGCTTTTGAATTTTAATCACTGTGTCGTTTATGTCATTTACACCTACGTAAGAAGTGAAATACATCACAAAGCCAACAAACATCAGAGCCAAAGAAGAGAGTAAAATTTTAGTAAATATTTTCATAATTATTTCCTTATTAAAAAAGATTGTTCGGGTGCTAAACTATTCGGTCAAATTACGGAAATATTAAGTTTAATAAAAGAAAAATATAAGGGAAAATAATAAGAAAAGATATTGAGGTGGGGTTTAAATTACAATCTCATCCACAATTTGGAAGATTGTTTTATGCAATCTCTAAAACACAGCTATCATACCCGCAAACACGCAATGTGTGGGTGGCGGGTATCTGCTTGGACAATATCTGTTTTCTGATGAGCTATTATCTTTTCCACTTCATCCAAGGCTCGCCCATTATGTTAGTCTTCTCGCTTTCGTTATTCCAAACAGATACTTCAAGCCCTTCTAACCACCTTAGGTATCTTTCTATATCTTCGCCCTTGAATATTGAACCGTGTTGTGGTGCCATCATGGATGGATTGATAGCCCTGACCCTGTTTACCCAGTCTAATAATGCAGATTTTGAAGGCATCCATCTTTTGTGGAATCCTTCCATGTATTGAATATGGCTTGAGAAATTCTCCACAAAAAGATTGTAGTCCATGTCGGGTACGAGTGCCCCGCCCATGTCTCCAGAAAAGAATATGTCGGCGGTCGGGTCGTAGAGAGAAAAATTACCTGAGGAATGACAATAATGTGCTGGAACAAAGTAAATACTTTTGCCAGAAGATCCTATTTGTTGCTCCATGCCATTGTCTGGTATCCCTACAAAACTTAATTCAACACCCATTGCGAAGTGAGACAAGAATCCTGCCCATAGCCAAGGTGTATAAACAGTTATATCAGGATTAAGTTCTACCCAAAGAGGAAGTGAAGATGCTATATCGGGGTCTTGATGAGAGGCAAATAATCCTCTGATATCCTTGGGATGGATATATTTTGCGACCTCGTTGAGAACTTCTGGAAATATTTCCAGACCTCCTGGGTCTAATAAAAAACCCTCATTTCCAGCAACAATTAAATATTCATTTGTGTCTACCAAGCCTTCGTTCTTGTGTTTGTCTCTTCCGATGGCAACCCAGTAATAATCATCTTGCTCAAATATTATCTCACTTTTCATACAATTATTCTCCTGTTATTAATTTTTTCTAATAAAACAAAACCACTCTCAATGTCTTTTATCAATATTTTTGCGTGTTGCTCTAGGAAATTCATAAGTTCGCTCACTTTTTCTATCAGACCATTGAATTTTTTACCTTCTTCTTTTAGAGCAGATGACTCTATGGTTATGCTAAGATTCATATAGTGTATTCTTTTGATGAGCGAGTTTAGCGTTTTGATAGAATGAGAAAGCTGGAATAATCTTGTGTCCGAATCTTTGAGTAGCATTAGTATTATCTCGTAAACAATTGAACTTTTCTTTGCCAGGGAAGATATTACAGGATTCAGACCTTGGGACTCTGTAAAATTGTCAGAGTACAAGCTTTTTAAGTCTAATGAATTATGGTTTTCTCCCTTTAGCAATATGTCAATGGCTCGTGAGTATTGGCTGAATTTTTTAAAACGTATCTTGCAATTGGTGACATCTTTTGCCAAATCCATTGAATCGGTTCTGATATTTTTTAGTATAGGGTTTATCTCGTTTGGCAACTTTGAGATGAGTGAGGTGAGTGTCACAAGGGAGTGACCTCTGTCGCCTGAGACTTTGCTAGCAAGGACAATTCCGTTGATTGCCAAGACTTGCAATCTGTTTCCTAAATCAGAGAGGGATTTGGATTCATGTGATACATCAAGACCAAGAGAATTAAGAGAGTTGAGTCTGCGGTTTATATCTTGAAGTGTTTTATTCATAATTTTATTTTTTGCATATCAATAATAATATTATCGGCAATTTAATTGTTTTTCTTAAATAAAGTAAAAATGTTTAAAAATAAATGTTTTGTAGGGTTTAAGCCTTGATGTTTTCTTCTTGGTACTTGTATAAAAAGTCAGGTGAGAAATCAGCTCCATTCTTCCACATAATTGTAAAAGCGTTTAACTTAAATTCTTTGAAAAAGTTTTTATCTTTGAGTGGTTCAAACATTTCGCCCCATAGCTCATTTTCTAAATCAATTATTTTCTCTTTACCGTCATTGAATGTAAAATTGATTTTATACCCGTCTATATATTTTGCCTTACTTACTTTAATTATCATCATCGACTGCAAGCTCGAACAAAGTGCTGCTGAGATGTTTTACAATGGTATCAAAATGAGAATCGTTAAGACCTGCTAGGACTGCATTTTTATGTGCCTCAATCAACCTTTTCCCATCATATTTTGTAGGTCCACCAAAAGCATAGGATAAGAATTCTCGTTGTTTTCTAATTTGCCTTTCCATATCAGTTTTGATAAAAAAATAATTTACAGAATCATCAGCAAGGACTTTTTTGTAAAATATATCAACCACTGTGTCAATGGAGTTCTGTCCCCCAAGGCGTTCATAAATTGAATCTTCTTTCATATTCTTATTCCTTTTGCAAATTATTTGAAAAGACTAATATATACAATTTTACAAACATACAACAGCTAATCTCTAAAAAAATTAGAACCGCTAGTTATTAAAATCAAGAACACTTGCACTTAAAAAAATATAAAGTTAAATTGTGGAGTTCAGACGTTTAAATCTAAAATAAAAAAAAGGAAATAAAAAAAATGGAAACTGTAATACTTTCTGCAAAACGTACTCCAATTGGTGGCTTCATGGGATCGCTTGCCACTCAGACTGCACCCCAGCTTGGGGCAGTGGCAATCAAATCGGCGCTAGAATCGGCGGGCGTAGATCCTCAGAATATCGAAGAAGTGATAATGGGAAATGTACTCACCGCTGGAGTTGGGCAAGCACCCGCACGGCAAGCAAGCATTTATGCAGGTCTGCCGAATACTGTCGAATGCCTTACAATTAACAAAGTCTGTGGCTCGGGCTTGAAGTCTGTAATGCTGGCAGATCAAGCGATTCGTTGTGGTGATTTGAATTTGGCTGTTGTAGGCGGGCAAGAATCAATGACCAACACTCCTCACGCACTAAAAGGTGCCAGAAACGGCTACAAGATGGGCAATTCTGAGTTGATTGATTTGATGATAGCTGACGGGCTATGGGATGTTTACAACAATTATCACATGGGAAATGCAGGTGAGTTGTGTGCCTCCGAACATTCTTTCTCTCGTGAAGATCAGGACGCTTACGCTAGGGAGTCTTACAAACGTGCGATAAAGGCAATGGATCAGGGATGGTTTGATTCAGAAATCACGCCCGTGACTTATTCCACCAGAAGAGGTGATGTGACCGTAAGCAAAGATGAGGATCCAGCAAAAGTAAAATTTGACAAAGTCTCTTCGCTTCGCCCAGTATTCAAGCGTGATGGGACCGTGACGGCTGCAAATGCGTCGAATTTGAATGACGGTGCGGCGGCACTTGTTGTTGCATCATCGGACTATGCTTCGGAGAATAATCTCAAACCTATTGCAAGAGTGATTGCACATTGTTCGCACGCTCAGGCTCCGGAGTGGTTTACGACTGCCCCAACTTCGGCAATTAAGAAAGTATTAAAAAAAGCAAATATGACACTAGATCAAATTGATTTATTTGAGATTAACGAAGCATTTTCGGTTGTGCCAATGCACTCAATCAAAGAATTAAATATTGACCATGATAAAGTAAATATTCACGGAGGAGCAGTGGCTCTCGGTCATCCAATCGGGGCTTCGGGCGCAAGACTTGTTGTAACGCTCATCAACGCGCTGAGACGGACTGGCGGGAAATTTGGGCTGGCAACTCTTTGCATCGGCGGTGGTGAGGCGAATGCTATGATTATTGAGCTTGTTTAAGAATAGTGCTGAGTTTTGAGCTAGTGTCATTCCAGCTTGTCTGGAATCTATTATTAAAATCAAGGACTTTCATTTATTTGAGCGTCCTTTTTGTTTATAAAATAAAAATATTGCAAGTTACGTTTATAAGAGAAACGGATAAAATAAGTATGGCAACATTATTGATAAACATAGAATCCGAAAACGACGCTCAGACGATTAAAAAAATTTGCTGATGAACTTTGTTCTGAAGTTATGCAAATCGATTCAGAATTTTTTATAATAAATTTCTGTAATACTTCGAGAGAAAAGAGCAATACTAAAAAATATTGCTCTTTTTGTTTATCGTTAAAATATTAATTATCTATTCAGTCT
>JAJRPT010000059.1 GCA_024280675.1 Bacteroidota bacterium | reverse complement strand
GGCAAAAAAATTGAAAGAATCTGGACTTTTGATAAAGCAGGAAGATTATTTGCACAATGTCGGATTTTCTGAGCGAGGTGGCGAGCAAATCGAGCCATATCTTTCCGATCATTGGTTTGTGAATATGAAGCCGATGGCTTCGATTGCACTCGACGCAGTTGATGAAAATAATAAAAGTGATACTGTGACCTTTCATCCTCCGCATTGGAAGAAAACCTACGTGCATTGGATGAATAATGTTCAGGATTGGTGTATTTCTCGTCAGCTTTGGTGGGGGCATCGAATCCCAGTTTACTACACCCAGTCGGGTGATTTTACTGCGGCAGGCAACGAAGCAGAAGCTAGAGAAAAATTAGGATTAGGTAAAAGTGCAAAGTTGAAACAGGACGAAGACGTACTCGATACTTGGTTCTCATCATGGCTATGGCCTCTTAGCACACACCGCTGGGAAGAGGGCAAAAGCAATGAAGCGGTAAAACACTATCTGCCATCCGATTTACTGGTGAGTGGCCCCGACATTATATTCTTCTGGGTGGCACGGATGATTATTGCGAGCAAGAAATTTGCGGGAGTTATTCCTTTCAAAGATGTTTATTTAACGTCGATGATTCGGGATGGAAAAGGACAAAAGCTCTCTAAATCACTTGGCAATTCGCCCGACCCACTCAATATTATTGGTAAATATGGAGCCGATGCAGTCCGCTTCACAATGATTTACATGGCACCTCTTGGGCAAGATGTCCGCATGGACGTGTCGGTCGCCCAACAAGACATTCCGCCGATGGATGTTGGGCGAAATTTTGCAAATAAGATTTGGAATGCTGGACGTTTTCTTGATCTAAAAAGAAATGAATTCAGAGGTGATGGTTCCACATTATCAGATTTGGATGATGATAAATCTCTGGCAGACAAATGGATTGAATCACGCTTAAACTCTACAATTCAAAAAGCAGGCGAAGCCCTTGACAATTACAAAGTGACTGAGTATTCTAAAATTCTTTACGGCTTCATTTGGAATGATTTCTGTTCATGGTATGTCGAGATTGTCAAAATTCAGACAAATGGCTCGAGTGATGTAAAATATAAATCTCGCTTGTCCATATTTGCCATCGATATTTTCAATAAGGTATTGCATCTTCTTCACCCTGTCATGCCCTTTATCACCGAAGAAATTTGGCATTTGATCAATGATGTTGATGAAAATAAATCAATTTCATTGCAATCTGCACCTGATTTTGATTCTTCTAAAATTAATATAAATTATGAAAATGATTTTGAGCTAATTCAACTCATCACATCTGAGATATTGAAATTGAAAGCCACATCGGGGTCGGTTGAATCTCTTCAAAAACTTCCTGTCATCATAAACTCATCAAATGTAAATGAGCGAAGCGTCTTAGAATCTGCGTCCGAGATTATCAAATCGATGAGCAAATCCTCTGAGCTAATTATTTCAGAGAATGCAGAAAAGCCACAAGATACTCTTGTATCTGTTGTTCGTGGAGTTGAGATTTTAGTAATTCTCGAAGGTGCTGTCGATCTAGAAGCTGAGAAGCAACGTCTGAAAAATGATTGGAGAAGAGAAGAAGCCGAATTATCAAGAATAAAGATGAAGCTCGAAAACGAGAAATTTGTACAGAACGCACCGCAAAAAGTAGTGGAATTAGAGCGAAAAAAGTTAAAGGACAAAACTGAAATTGTAAATAAACTTCGTAAGCAACTTGGCGGGATGTAATTGCAAATTATAAAAATAATAATGGAGCTAAACAAAAAAGTATAGCTCCATTTCCAAAACACAATACAAGCCTTGTCGCCAAAGTTTAAATGAGCAACTTTATATTTGATTGAGATTTAATTACCTCTTGTTGCTCTTCATCTTTTCCAATTTTAAACTCATTGAGTAATCCGGTGAGATCACTTGTGAGCGAGCTTAAGCCTTGAGACAACTGAGAAATATCGTAAACCCTTTTGGCAGAGTTGGTAGAAACATTAGAAATCATACTTACATTTCGAGAGATTTCATCCCCTGCGGTGGACTGATCTCTTGTCGAATCTGCAATGAAATTAATCCTTTTTAGCACGCCATCTGCATTTTCTACAATTTGCTTTAACGACTCACCCGCCGATCCAGTTAGCTCAATTCCTTTTTCCACTTCACTTTTCCCAACCTGCATCACACCAACTGCTTCAGTAGTAAGAATTTGAATTTCACTTACCATATCAGTGATTTCTTTTGTAGCATCACTTGTACGTTCGGCAAGTTTCCTTACCTCATCGGCAACTACGGCAAAACCACGGCCTTGCTCACCAGCCCGTGCGGCCTCGATTGCGGCATTGAGTGCAAGGAGATTTGTTTGATCGGCAATTCCATTAATTTCATTTATAATTTCTCCAATCTTCTTGCTTGAATCTCCCAAGAGGTCAATTTTTGTGGATGTGCTAGTGACAATACTGCCAATCTGAGTCATTTTATCGACTGCATCTTCAACAATTTTCGATCCTTGCAAAGCTATATCCATACTGGTTTGCGCCGCCTCAGATGTGTTGCTTGCATTTGAAGCATTCTCTTCGATAGAGGCAGACATTTGCTCCATAGCAGTCGCTACTTCATCGGTTTGACTGGCTTGCTGTTGGACAGATGTGGACAAATCCTCGGCGGTGGAGGCTAGCTCTAGTGCCGAGCTTGAGGTTGTTTCCACTGCATTGTTTATTTGATTAATTAAATGGTTCATAGAATCTGATAGCAGATTAATATTTTGCTTAAACTCTTCGGAATCCCCTTTATACTCTTTGTGCATTCGGAATGTAAAGTTTCCCTCGGCCATTGCCGCAAGGGTTCTTGTCGCTTCTTCAAAAGGCATTTGATCGAGTGTCGTATTGATTGCATTTTGCAACTTCGCAAGATCCCCTTTGAAGTCACCAGTCATTTTCGTAGAGAAATCGCCATTTGCCATCCGCTCAAGTGCTACAACTGTTTCGTTAATTGGATTAGTGAAGGCATCCACCAAAGAATTAACATTCTCCCCTATCCCTTTAAAATCTTCACCCATAGACCCCACATCTATTCTATCGTCAAAATTCCCTGCATCAATTTCTTGAATCTGTCTAATGGTTGTTTTAATATTTCTATTAATATTCATTATCATAAAAATCACCCCCATAAGTAATGCTACTACTAAGACTACCGATACAACTAAAAGCTGAGTTTTTTCATAAGACACTTCGTCGTAGAGCTTTTGTCCAGTGGCAATGATTTGCCCAGCGAGTTGGTCTTCGACTTCCTTTTGCATATTAATAACGGCTGTGATATTTCCAAACCAATCCTCGGGTGCGATATTTAATTTTGAAGCATTTTTATTTTCAAAGGCATAGTCTATCATTTGATTTGCTTCATTGAGATTTTGCCCTGCAATTGTTTTATTTTTCAAAGCCTTGTTATCTGTGCTAGCGTATAAATCAAACTCTTTTCTAAACAATCTAATCTCTGATTGAAGCCTGCGGGCTAGCAGATAATTCTTATGGGAAGTAAATTTATTTTCTGTAAAAACACCAGCAAACACAGCTCTTGTGACACCTGTTAGTTCTTTTTCCATTAACAAAGATTTGTACGCTTTTATTGATTTGTACAAGTCAATATCAAAACCACTATGAGGAATCATTATATCGACTAGCCCAAGCACTTGCTCGATTGCACTTGTGTATATATTTACTACTTCTAATGGTCTGGAGTGTATATTATCGGTGAGGCTTCGTGCTTTTTTTGTCACTTTTTCTATGCCAGATTGAATCTTTTCAATTTGGGACAGAATTTCTTTATCTTCAATATTTTTTCTTTCAGACTCAAGAAAGCCTGTATAATTTTCATAAGATTTGTCCGTATCATTTCTTTGTTTGATCAATTCTGATTTAAATTTATCACCACCTGAGCTAAGAAATCCATAGGTTCTTCCTCTTTCTTTTTGCATTTGGTGCATCACATCGCTGGCATAATTCATAAGAGAAAGAGTTTTGTACACACCTTCTATTTCCTTAACTTTTATTCCTTTTACGTTCAAATTCAGATAAGCCAGTGCCGATATTGCCACTAAGCTCACCACAGAAATAGTCAATATCAGTGTGGATATTTTTATTTTTAGTGCTTTCATTCCGTCCCTCTCCATAATGTTGATAAAAGTTTGTTTTCAGCATAAAGATTTATATTTGGTAAAAGTCTTTAATTAAGATAACAAACATTTTCTTATTAACAAAATTTTTATTTTAAATATAAAAGAGATATGGAAGTCTGAATTATGAGTCTCTTGCCCGTTATTCCTGTTTCATTGGGAACTAAGTTGCTAATCTTCAGGGCGTTACTTCATTTGATTCGTATTCTTTGGCCAATTTGCAGCCTCCGTTCATTTAATTTTGGGTTCAGCCTTTTGATCTCAGAGAGGGGAACGCCATATTTACGGGATATAATGCCAAGGTTTTCACCTTTTTTGAGTTTATAATATTGCAAGGATTCCTTGACATCTTTGTTTTTAATATTGCCACCACCTTTTGAGTAATCACCGGGTTTAATATTTAACTTAGAGCCAAGATAAACAGTATTACCTTTACTTTTACCAGAATTCCAACTCTTTAGCTGGCTTTCTGTAATCCCATAATTTGCAGCTATAGAGCTTAGGGTTTCTCCTTTGGAAACCGAATGAACAGTTTTTGTTTTATTCACCTTTGGGCTAGTCTCTGCAATAGAGTTGTTGCGGGATTTTATTTTGAGCTTCTGGCCCGGTTTTATCATCGAGCCACTTATTCCATTCCAATCTCTTATTTGTTGGCTTCGGCAATTATAATTCTCAGCAATATGCCCAAGTGTTTCACCTCTTTTGACAGTGTGCAAAATAAATTTCCCATCAGATGAAGCGGATTTATTTCGAGATGAAGCGGAATTAGATTTCGCTAAATTCTCACTATCTGAATTAATTTTTAATTTCTGATTTGGTTTAATTGAGTTAGAAGTCAAATTGTTCAGGTCTTTTAATTTTTTAACACTAATTCCATATAAATTTGCAATTAAATAGAGCGATTCCCCACGTGTGACTTTGTGAATACCACTGCTTTGGCTGGCACTCTTTGTTGATTTGCTCGAAGCATAAGACGGGGGATTGTAAGGATTACCAGAGGCTCTGGTGCGAACTTTCAATCTTTGTCCAGGGTAGATTCTGTTAGATCTAATATGGTTTTGTCTTTTCAAAGAACGCAGTGACATCCCATATTTTCTAGCAATCAGGCCCAGAGTCTCTCCTTTTCTAACTCTATGATAGGTGATGCGGTCGGACTCTGGCAACATTGTCCTCGGCACAGTTTTAGGATCTACGCTGGTTCTTACTCTTAGATTTCTTCCAGCTTGAATATATTTACCAGATATATTATTTAGAGATTTTAACGAATCCACATTGGTGTCGTAGAGTTTTGCAATGGTTTCAAGCGATTCCCCACGAGCGACTTTGTGCCGAACGATTATTGGCGAGTCGAGTTTTTTCTTATTATTGGAACTGGCGACACTATTTTTTTTCTGAGAAATGATAAGTCTTTGACCAATGCTCAAATTATTTTGATTTTTAGAAAATCCATTAAGATTCTTAATTTGATTAATTGAGACTCCATATTTCCTAGCAATTCTGTAGAATGAGTCGCCTGAGCTAACGGTGTGGAGAATATCCTTGTCCATATCAAATGGCAAATATGTTCCAGAAATTTCGGATGCAATATTGATGTCTGAATATTGCTGGGCTGTTATTGGAATTTTGAGAACCGACCCGGTTCTGATTCTGCTTTTGGAATTACGAAGCAGGTTGAGTTCGGCAAGTTCGGCCGCTCCACATTTATATTTCCTAGATATGCTGGCCAGCGTTTCTTTTCTTTTCACAATATGCTCGACCCATGGTTGTTTCTCCTTATCGGTCAATAGCGCGTAATTTATTGCAAATTCTTTTAACGACCCTTCTGGGATGCGTAAATTATAGACATCTTGATTTGGTGGAGTAGTAGATTTGATAAGTTCTGGGTTCAACATTTTGAGTATGCTGTCTGTAGAAAAAGCAGATTTAGCTAGTACAGAAAGATGAACGGGTTCACTAATTGGAAATATATCAAATCTAAATTCATCATAGTAATCTAGTGTGTCGGTATTAAAATTATATAATTCTGGCTGCATAGCAATGAGTGCAGTCGAGATGTATCGTGGGACGTAGGAGCGAGTTTCCTTTGGCAGTCGTTTTCTTATATCCCAGTAGCTAGGGTTTTTCAGGCCAGACCTTTTGATAGCCTGTCTCACCCGTCCTTCGCCACAGTTGTATGCCGCGAGTGCTAGGTGCCAATCCCCAAATTGTTCGTGCAAGAATTTTAGATATCGAAAAGCCGAGCGTGTAGATTTCTCAGGGTCACGCCGTTCGTCCATCCAAAGATTTGGGCTAGTGTTGAGTCCCCATTCTTTTCCGGTTCTGTACATAAATTGCCAAAGACCAACGGCTGAGACTCTTGAGACGGCGCCGGTTTTAAGCCCGGATTCAATCATGGAAAGATAGATTATTTCCTGGGGCATATCTTCACTTTTGGCAATTCGTCTCATCATCGGAAAGAATTGAGCCGAGCGTTTAAGCCAAGTGGTGACCACTCTTCTCCCCAACTTAGGTTCGCTCAGGTATTTGATTGAGCGTTTGACATATTTATTTTCAGGGAGTGGTATGGTGAGTGAGTTTGGGTTGAAAGCTGGAATTGTTTCTAATTCTAGTTTATCTTTTAGAGTGCTAATTTCTGTTTCTTCGAATGGTGTGTCAAGACCAGAGAATATTTTATCTTTTATGATGAAAAGAGGTGCATTTTCGTCGAAAATATCTGTGTGCTGGACAAAATCTTCATAATCTTCAATAAGCAGTCCGGCCAAATCCACAAAGTCTAAGTTCTTGTCAATATCTGGATATGAGACCAGTGTGTTGAGTTCATCGATAGCCTTTTGGAAGAATACAGAGGCTTTGCTTGTGTCATTATTTTCAGAAAAGATTAGAGCTTTAATATATTTTTTGCGTACTGATTCCAATGTTGCCAATATGAACTGGTCGCTCGAGTAAATGGGCGAATGAATATCGTCGAGTTCTGAGTATTCATCTGGGAATATTAGATGTTGATTCTTAGTGTGCCCTTCACCACTAATAGTAGAGCTAGAGACGGCTACTATTTCCTCTCCAAACAGACGATTTGGCAAAGAAAACAGGATTGTAATCACGACTAGGACAGATATGCTGTATTTTTTCATTTCCACTTGGATTAAGTCCCCCGAAAAAATCTGTTTGTGAAGAGGGTAATCTATGAAAAAAGTAAGTGTTAAACAAATTCCCGAAGATTAATTATTTTTCAACACTCTTGATTGGCTAAGACTAAAAATAATCAATATCAAAAATAGCAACACAGCCGAAGCCGATGCCACTCCGATTAAATCAATTTTATTGAATGCCTTGTCAAAGATATAATAAACGATTGTCGAAGTCGAACCCAGTGGCCCGCCCCGTGTCATCACATAAATTTCGATAAAGACTTGAAACGATTTAATTGTATTGACAAGCAAGACAAAAACTAGCGTTGGGCGTAGGTGTGGCCAAGTGATTGAGCGGAATTGATGAAATTTATTTGCACCCATAATTTCCGCACTCTCAAAGAGTTGCTTAGGAATCGTCTGCAAGCTTGCTAGAAACAAAATCATATAATAACCAACACTCATCCACACATCCATTGCCATGATTGAAAAAAGTGCCGTCCCCTCGCCCTGCAAAAAACCACGTTCAGGGTGCGGGAGTCCAGCCCAATCCAGCAGAGAATTAATATAGCCATCTCCTGAATAAAGGTTGGTGAAGACGAGCGAAATTACCACAAGTGAAGTAATTGATGGGATGAAAAAAATAGATCTAAAAAGGTTCTTTAATTTTGCAATAGCGTCGAGCTTAATGGCAAAGTAGATTGCCAATGCCGTCGTCGTCGGCACGGTTCCAATTACGAAAACAAATGTATTTTGCACCGATTGAACAAAAGCGTCATCGGAAAATAAGCTATAATAATTCGACAAACCAACAAATGTGATTTCCCCCGAAAATGTTTTATATTCTGAGAAACTTAATATAATTGAATGAAAAAGAGGATAAGCCCAAAAAATTAGGAGAGTCAAAATCCAAGGCAGAAGAAACATTAGATAGTATTTATTTTTGCTGTCCACCTACCACTCACCTCCAAAAATAAGTTTAAACTCCATATCTGTTTGATCTTCATAAATTATCGTGTTGCGATTAGATTTTGAAAACCTGAGACCACCAATTTGGCCTAGCGGAATTTCTACCGTAATTTCGTTGTCACCCATATTACTAATATTCGAACCATAAGACCATTGAACATTGTCGAGTCCAATGCTCTTGAAGAAATCTAGGTTTCCTTTTAATGTGACCACCGCTTGATCTGGATTATTCATATCAAAATCGACTTCTGCCTGCATCCCATAATCTAGAAATGCTTGGGAGAGCGATTGTGAAGCCATTTGAGAAACGAAAGCATTCTCGTCAAAAACATCACTTGAGCCACTTTCATCGCCCATCAACATGCCAAGCGACATGAGCGAGAAAGCATTCTGAGTAATTTCGGACTGATCTCCACCGGCCAGGTCTCCGTCATATTTGTACGAGAAACTAATCTTTGGATTGATTTTATAACCTTTAATGTAGAGATAAACCTCAAAAGGAATCCCGTCACTTGTTCTTTGCAGGTATGTCGCTTCGAGATCAAGCAAAGGGTTTGAAATTTGTCCAGTGGGAAAAGCAACACTACCTTTTGTGAGGAATTTTTTCCCAAAAGAGTAAATATATGAATTTTCTTTTAGCACAATTTCGCCGATAATTTCTGCTTCGGCTTCGTCTCTATTTTTAATATATCTCACACCTGATGCCAATCTTTTTGTTCCAATATTGGCAACAAGGCTTGTGAGTGGATTAATTTCCATAGCAACAGAAAAGCGACCAGGAAACCCAATATTCAAATCATAATCGAGTAATTCGGCAAATGTTTTTTTTGCACTCTTATCTTTTTCAATATGAGTCGAATCAGAGTGCTGCTCTATCATTTCTTCACCAGCAAAGACATAGACTAAGCTTGATTTAATTAATTGATTTGAAGTCTTGTTTGGCATTTTCAAATTTGCTTGGATATTTCTTACAGTTCCCGTAATCTTTGGCTCTTCCAAATCTCCACTAATTTGCATTGAATCCAGTTGCAAAATATAATTTCCAAAGAGTGTGGGCATCGAATATTTTGTTTTTTCGGAAAGCACTTTAATCTTCTTAGAATTTAATAAAACGCTTAGATTGTCTAATTCAAAATCTTTAAAGGTTAGGTGACCCTTGGCATTAAGCCTGCCACCCTGAAGATCTGTGGACGTGTTTCTAATCAACACATCCTCAATTATCACAGAGTCTGTTCTAATTGACACATCACCATCTAGCAAATAGTATAAATTAGTCCCGTCAAGCAATAATGAAGCATTATTTACCTTAACAAAGCCATCGTATTCTAGTTCCCCATTGCTATTATTGACATTGAAATGAGTATTTAAATTGCCTTTAATTTTTGAAACAGATGGAATGAAGTTATTGAGTATAGAGAGTGGGAAATTAGTAGAGTATTGCCTCAGAACGGTTGATTTATTATTTACATACTTTATTTTGTTCTCAGAATATTCAAGCGGCAGCGATTGAAGAACTAATGCCAGATTGGAGTTATTGTCATTGTTGATAATGTATATATCGCCGGTGGCAAAGGGGTGGTCGTACTTTAGCTTGGAATTGAGATTGCCAAGCATCACATCATTGGCCCAAAGAGAATCGATTTGGCTTGTAACATTAATTTTTGGATTATTAACACTTCCATTCAAACTAATGAGCAGCGATTTTAAATGCCCAGATAAATTCAAATCATCGGGCAGGTATTGTCTTAGTTCTGATAGATTAAATTCACTAACACTAAGATTTGAGGAAATTATATAATCATTTGCGTAATCATAATTTAGCTTAGTTTCAACTTTGGCGAAATCATTTACAATCAGAGTTAAGTCATTGCTAGCAATCTTTTTAGAATCAATACTGAAATTAATTCTATTATTGTTGATTATATTAAATTCATTATTATTTATATTTAATTTATCCACCAATAGTTTAATTTTCTTGCCAAGGCTTACCCGCCCTTCAAAATGATTGTCAGTCTCTTGGTTTAGCACAGAGGAAATATTATAATTTAGGATTAAATCATTTTTCTGAACATTAATTTTAATTGAACTTAATTCTGTTTTGCCCATGCCAATGCTTTCGGCATTTAGGTCAAAGCTAAACTCGTCTGAGATACTAAGCTGGTTTTGAATTGAGGCAGAAAGCAGTAGAGCTAGATTATCTACCGAAATCTCAGTGGCTTGATTTTTAATAATAAGAGATGAAACAAGAGCAGAGTCTATTTTGATTTCTATCTTATCATTTTGGGAAACAACTCTTGCCCTAAATTCTGAACTTAATCTAGAATCAGAAAAATCTAATAAATTATTTAACTCACCCTGTATTTTAATTTTTGATATTATCTCAAGATCTAAATCAGGAAATTCTAAATTATGATTAGTCGAAGAATCTTGCAAAAAGAAAGGCGTTTGCTCTTGTAATTTGATATTGATTAATTGCTCAAAATTACTCGAAAGGAGCAATAATCTCTCAAAATCAAAATCACCAAGAAGTTCGGCATCTAAAATTGTTGATTTAATTTCCAATTTCCGAATATTATTGGTAAAAAAGTTTTCAACACGTAAATCAATATCCTCAATTAATTTATTATTGTGACTCAACGAAATATTTTCCAGATCAATATTATAATTGGACGAATCAATATTAAAGCCATGGGATAATAGCTCAAAATCAAAAGAAATATTATTTGGCAAATTGCCAATATCAAGAAAATCCAGATTAACATTGCTAAGATTTCCTGCCATTTCAATATAGTCAGAGTCGTTGCTACCACTAGCACTGCCGTCAATATTAACATATCCAATATCGGCACTACTTAGCACAAAATTATTAATGG
>JAJRPT010000058.1 GCA_024280675.1 Bacteroidota bacterium | reverse complement strand
CAGAGTCTACCGTAATGAAGCACTAGACTCGACTCATTTAGCCGAATTTCACCAGATAGAAGGACTCTACATTGACAAAAATGTCTCACTTGCCGAGCTTAAAGCCACTATGATTACTTTTGCAAAGAAACTATATGGCAATGAGTTAGAATTTCGCTTCCGACCATCTTTTTTCCCTTTCACCGAACCAAGTGCCGAGCTGGATATAAGAGCCAAAGGCTCAGGCAAATGGATGGAAGTTGCAGGATGCGGAATGATACACCCAAATGTCTTAAAAGCTGGCGGAATCGATGCCGATGTCTACTCGGGCTATGCCTTTGGTTTTGGGATTGAGCGCATCAGCATGCTCTCTACCAAAGTAGATGACATACGTTTAATGTATGAAAACAATACCAAGGTCTTAGAGCAATTTTGATTTGGCAACTTGCCCCCGGCTACTAACACTTTTATTTCCTAATAATGAATTTAAGCTCGTGATTGTCCAGCTTCGCAAAATAAACACCGCTATCTAAGTTGCCAATATTGAAATTACTTGAACTTATTTTTTCTGAGCTTATAATCACGCCAACAAGATTATAAATGGCTAATTCTTTTCCAAAATGACTTGGGTCAATTATTAATGAAAGATTGTCATGGCTGAGTGTGACTGGGTTTATATTTTTCTCTTGACTGAGGGAGGTATAAGGGTTGTGTATTTCTATAATTTTATCTTTGTCTGGATCGGATATAAAAGGTTCTTTTCCCCGTCCATCAAAATTTGATGTTGCAATGTAAACTTTTCCATCTGGTGAGACACAAATATCACGAAGCCTGCCAAATTCATTCTCGAAATAATTATTCTCTTCAACTATTGTCAGCCCATCTTCGGATAGTTTTGCTTGAACAAACCTTGCTCTTGCAAGCCCAACCATTAGTATTGAATTCCACCATTCTTTAATACTTGCATTTTCCATTGGATAAATATCATGATAATAATCAATCCCAGCAAGTGCGAGCGTGTAGTCTGGGTAATACTCACCAATCGGTTCGACTATACCATTTTCATCGCAGAAATCAATCTCGGATTCTTTATCGCAAAGCCCCTCAACGTAAGGCCAGCCATAGTTTCTTCCTTTTTCTAGTATATTGAGTTCATCGGCAATGCTTGCTCCATGCTCAGCCGTGTAGAGCATTCCATTAGCTTTTACTATTCCTTGCTGGTTGCGATGACCATAAGTCCAGACATGTGGATTTGCACCAGATACATCATAAAATGGATTGTCCTCTGGAGCTGAGCCGTCGAGATTCATGCGTAAAGTTTTGCCATTGGGGCTACTGAGGTCTTGAGCTAGGTCGCCATTGCCGGGCCCACTTCCCAATCTTGCGTCGCCCATGGTGAAATACAAAGTCATGTCCGCATCATCGATGAGCAACCTCGCTCCGTCGTGTGTTGGAGCCCCAGGAACATTTTCAAAAATAATTACTGGGTCGATTAGATTTTCGCCGTCATAGGTGTACCTTTCAATCCTAGCTTCAATCCCCTGTTCCTTGATAGTATAGACAATGAAAACATGTGGAGTAGTCGTAAAGTTTGGGTGCAAGACCATTCCCATCAGCCCAGACTCGGATTGCTCATGAACAATATCTGTGATGTCAAGAATCTCAAACTTCTCTCCCGTTTCGGGATCAATCCTAGAAACTATTCCCTTGCGTTCTGTTGTCCAAATAAAATTATCTGGCCCCCAGAGAATTTCCCACGGAGTGTCAAGCCCAGTGGCAACCACCTTAGTTTCAATTTCTTGACTTTGCGCTAGTTGATGATTTCCCAAAATGAATAGCAATGTAAGCAGTAGAATAGTTTTCATAATTTAACCCAGCAAATATGTTTATAAAAAAGTGTTTTACTTTTAAATCATTAAATTACTAAAAATAATTTTGCTTTGCTCTTTTTTATTCTTGGATACCATTTTTGAGCCTTCAGTCCTTCCGGTAATGGAATTAGCCTTTTTTAGCCACAAGTTTTAGATCAATCGTAAAATTATCGTGGATAAGTTTGTCGCCAAGGTTCTCAAAGAAGCTACCCGAACTGTACTTTATCCCATATTTTATGCGATTAACAGTGATTTTAGCATCCATAGTCGCCGTGTTTCCAACTACCTTCAAAGTAGTTGCAAATGTCACAGGATGTGTCTTTCCCTTGATTGTGAGATCGCCAGTGACGGCAATGTTGCCGTAAGATTCTGTGACTTTGGTAATTACAAATTTGGCGGTTGGATGTTTTTTAATGGAGAAGAAGTCATCGTCGCTGAGATGCTTAACCAGTTTGTCACGCCATTCGCCTGGTTCCATATCATCGACACTTAGTGAACTCATGTCAATTATAAATTCACCCGATTTGATTGAATTACCCTCGATTGCCAACTTCCCCGACTTCAGACTCAAACTACCCCAATGCTCGCCAACCGCTTTTGTGCCAGTCCATTTCATCTTGGTTTCTGCTTTTACAACATTGAAGTTTTCAGCCACTAGATTTGAAAAACTTGCGATCGCAAAAAAGAGCGTTAGAGTAAAAAATGTATTTATGTGTTTCATTTTGAGAAACCCTTCATAATTTATAAAAAAAATATTAATCTAATTTTTCCAACAATAACTACAGAGCAATTTTATTGGAAGTCAAACTGTTGTAACTTCATTTAACGTTGAGTAAAATTAATTGTTGCAAATTATTTCCCGAAAAACTAACAACTTTGTCAATAATGAAAATGCAAACTATGTTTTGTCTGATTAAGAGAATTTATTTTGCCTGATTAAGAGATTGGATGGCAAGTTTATTGGAACTGTCTAGTTGGGCGGCAATCTCAAAGCATTTGCTGGCAGAATCTTTTTGGCCAGTAGCACTTGCATATCTACCCAAATTGACCATATTCACCGAAGCCAGTTGCATTATTCCCAATTCAAGATGGTTTGGATGTTTTCTCTTTTGGCTAATTAATCTATCAATATTTAGATTTGTGGGCTCGACAGTGTAAATTTCCTTGCTATCTTTTCTGAGTAAAAAGGCAAAGCCACGTGGGATTTTCTGATAAGATTTCCCAAGATTGGGCATGCCTTGCATTACATCCAAGGTGAGATAGATGTTTTTCTCACCATAAAACTTGTCAATAAAACTATTTAGCATATTCTCAAAACTTGATTGGATAGCCCTTGGGCTATAATTTTGGTTTGATTCAAAAAGCTCGAGTTGTTCGGAGAAAATGTCAATTTCATTGCTGCATCTGCTCAGTTCGGGATGCCATTTCAAAAGTTGCAAGGGATACCAAGTTCGTCGCAAAAGTTCTTTTTCTATCAAAATAATATCTTTTCGCCTGTTTTCAATCTGTTGGCTATACCAAAAACCACTCACCCAATAATCCCATTGGGAGGAAATTATAATTGAATTTTCCTCAACGTTCTCAATTACAATATTAGTGTAAGACGGGACAATCCTGTCGTTTGAATGGTCGTTCGAGCTGAAATTAGTCAGCACAAGCGCCAAAGGAATTGTCAAAGTGAGCCAAGCATATCTGCTAAGGTACTTGCCGGCTGCCAGAGTTATTCCAAGAAAAATAAATATCTTAATTACCACAAATGCCGTCAAGTAATATGCGTCAATGTCGTGGATGGTGTAGCCAGAGGAGTAAATAATACAAGTGAAAATCAGTAACAAAAAGAAAATACTAATCCTTTTATTAATTTTAAAGGAAGAATAAATACCCAGCAAAGCTAGAATATGCCCAAATATAAAACCTATTTCAATATCTAAAATATTCCAGAACTTCCCCAAATTCTCAAAGAATACAGCCCTGTCCGAAAACATCCAGACCTGATACTGTGAGCCGCTCACGTGAGATAAGAATTTGTCCCAACCCCTGGAAACTTCGCCCCAGTTGAACAAAGGCTCGCCGGCAGACCGCAATGGTAAATAAAAATAAAGTGATAAGCCAAGCAATAAAAGCAGAAGTGGAGCAAATGAATTTGTGAAATTAGATTTCTTGAAATCCCACCCATCTTCTTTGTAAAAATGAAGAAATGCAAGTCCTGGTAAAATTAAAATTGTGCTGAGATGGTTTGAAAAAGACAAGCCAAGTGCAAATGCACCTAGCAGAATAAATTTCCTATTATTAAAAAAATCACCTCGCAAGAAAAAATAAATAGCAAGGTTTATCAAAAGAAGATGCAAACTGTAAACCTCCAGCGAAGTGCCTTGAGACCATGTGACAGAGCCACTGGCATAAAATAAACTGCCCGCAAAACCTATGATAGTTACATTTTTATCCAGCAGAGCTTTGCCCGAATTATATTTGGATAGGACTAATACTAGAATCAGAAAAAATACAGTAGACGAAAGGGCAGTCAAAAAAGCAGAAAATATATTTAGCTCGAATATAATAGAATCTGAGATTGGTAAATATGTCCAAAGATGCCCCAGTATTGTAAAAAGTGGGTATCCCGTCGGGTGAGCAATGCCAAGGCTTGCACAGACTGAAGCCAATTCGCCATTGTCGGTAAATGTCAGCCCAGGGTAGAGCGTTAGCAAATACAAGCCAAATGGCAATAAAAAGGATAATATGAATAGTATTTTTCTCATTTGTAAGTTTTATTAATTTGAATTTCCATTTAATCTAATTGGAAAATTATTAAAACATAGAACTCTAATATTCTACCATGATTTGATACAGTGTCTTGCGTTTTTTGTCAGGCACTTTTGCACCATCTTTTGGCAAACCTATTGGCAAAATCATAACCGGAGATTCATTCTCTGGGCGATTTAGAATTTTCTTCAAGAATGTAATCGGGTGAGGAGTGTAGGGGGTTGTGACAAGTCTCGCATTGTGAATTGCGACAAAAAGCATTCCTACTGCCAAACCAATCCCCTCATTTGGATAGTATACTTTTGTGCGGTTTCCAGACTCATCAAGCTGATATTTGTGCTTGAATACAATAATAAGTGCGGGTGCGTCTTCTAAAAATGCTTTCTGCCAATCCAAGCCAGTAAAAGATATTGCATCTTTTTTTTCCTTGCTAAAAAGCTCATCATAAGACCTTTTCTCAATTTTCTCCGATTCAATTCTTATCTTCTTTTTGATAGCGGGATCTTTGACAAGACAAAAAGTCCACGGCTGTTGGTTTGCACCCGAGGGAGCCGTTCCAGCAGTTAGAATTAAATTTTGATAAACTTCATTGCTAAGTTCCTTTGAGGAAAATTCTCTGACCGTTCGGCGTGTGTCCATGAACTGATAGAATTCTTGAGACTTTTTCTCAATCTCTTCGCCACGGAGTTGCTCGTGATTTAATTCTATAAATTTTGCTTCTTTCATAATTTGAAATTAAGCATTATTAATCTCAAAGGCAACTAATAAGAAGTAAACACGACATACCAGCACCTTCATCTTGGACACAAGCCCCCTTCAGAAGGGACTATGATGGAATCACACAAAGACAATTTTATTTTATTTTTATTTATTTCAAATTATTTTACAATAATGTTTTCACCTTCTCGTTCCTGTGTATGCCTCCTTTTATGGGTTAAACACACCATACTGGCGCCTTCGGGCGCCTTTTTTTTGTGTGTAAATGTTTTGCCTCATGCTCAGCATGCTCAGTGGTAAAGTCCTTGAATATTGAAATGTTTACAAAGCTTTTGATCTAGGGTGGAAACTTTTGTGGACCTCTTGGAGAAATGTCCTGT
>JAJRPT010000057.1 GCA_024280675.1 Bacteroidota bacterium | reverse complement strand
GGAAACTTACTTTCTTCCAAAACTGCAAGCATTGTCCTCCCCACAAGTCCTGTGGCACCAACTATCGCTATTTTTAGTGACAAATTACTACCCTAACCTTTTTTCAAAATCGGGCTCTGTTTGGCGGGAGATTGACATAGCTTGTCCTGTTTCTGCGTCAATGACAATATGCACTGAGTTTATTCTCATGTCGCCTTCTGCAAGCGCGTATTTATGAGCCGTACCAAGAAGATACCTTTTCAGTGCAACATCCTGGCTCATCCCAATGACACCTGCGTGAGACCCACACATTCCCACATCGGAAAGATAAGCCGTTCCTTTTGGAAGAATTTGAGCATCGGCTGTTGGCACGTGAGTATGTGTGCCGATGATTGCTGAAACTTGTCCATCAAGATGCAAAGCCATGGATTGCTTCTCAGCCGTTGCTTCTGCGTGAAAGTCCACAATTATATTAGGAGTGTGAAGCGAAATTACTTTGAGTGCGTGATCTGCCCCACGAAATGGACAATCAATATCTGCCATAAATGTCCTGCCTTGGATTTGAAGAGCGGCAATTTTGCCTTTGTCGCCTAGCTCAAAAATGTGGAAGCCACGCCCAGGATTGCCAGGTGGATAATTATAGGGGCGGATGACTTTATCATTTTTTGCAAGAAGTGGACGAGACTTCCAATTTTCCCAAACATGATTCCCAGTCGTGATAATATGAGCCCCAGACTCAAAAAGTTTATTGGCGTGGTCTTCATTCAGACCTTTACCTTGCCAAATATTCTCGCCATTGACTACGACAAAGTTTGCTTTCCTATCCTCAATCATTTCAGGTAATTTTTTGCAAACAAGAGAAAAAGCCTTCTCACCAACAATATCACCAATAAATAAAACTGATATTTCTTTCATCTTCTTCTTTTTTTTCTTTTGTAATAAATTATTAAAGTTCAAAGTTACGAATAAATACTAACACTCTTCCCTCACCAAACAAGTGAATCATATGCCAAATTAATTTCTTTGAGCACATCCTCAATATTATCTCCAGTCAAAGTGATGTGTCCCATTTTCCTCCCGATTCGAGAAGATTTTTTATTGTAGAGATGCAACTTCACTTTGGGGTGTGAAAGTAAACCTCTCACATCCTGAGGCACACCGTTGCCTTCTTTTTTGCCCAATAAATTAATCATAACAGCAACTCCAGTCCTCATTTGGCAAGAGCCAAGAGGCAGACCTAGAAGGCCCCGAATGGCATTTTCAAATTGTGAAGTATGGCACGCCTCGATTGTATAATGCCCAGAATTATGCGGCCTGGGAGCAATTTCATTGACCAATAAATCACCCTGTTTCGTCAAAAATAGTTCAACACCAAAAACCCCTACACCATCAATCGCCCTCACACATTCGAGTGCAATATTTTGTGCTTTGTTACGAATTTCTTTGGAAATTCCCGCAGGTGCAATGACTTTATGGCAGATATGATTTTCCTGAATTGTCTCAACACATGGATAACACGCCTGCTCACCATTTGAGCTACGAACCACCATCACGGCAAGCTCACATTCAAAATCTACAAAAGATTCACCAAGAAGTGGACGAATCTCGCCATCGTGGAATTTCTGAAATGCCTTTTCAATATCGCCATGGTTTCTAGCCGTGAAATTGCCATATCCATCATAGCCATATTTCCGGGTTTTTATCACAATGGGAAAAGAATTATTCTCAGCAAACTCTTTAGCTTCGGCAGTATTGTCTAATTTTGCATAATTAGGAAGATTAATTCCGTGGGATTTAAAAGTCTCTTTTTGAATAAATTTATCTTGGATTAAAGAAATAGTTTTTGAGCTTGGAAATACAGTTCGCTTCTTCTCTATTTGTGCGAGGATTTCGGGATCAATAAATTCATTTTCAAGCGTCACTATATCAGATGCCTGGATAAATTTTTCAAGCTCAGATTTGTCATCCCAGCCTGCCGGAAACTCATTCTGAGTAATTTCACCAGCAGGGGATTGTGCAGTCTTTTCGATAATTGCGATATTTAATCCCATTTTGTAAGCTTCTAGGGCGAGCATTTTGGCAAGTTGTCCGCCACCCAGAATCCCCAAAACTATAGGCATATTGTCATCATTATTTGATTTTATCATTTTGTATATTTTAGTTTAATTAATTTTATTATATTCGATATAATTATCTATTTTAACTTTGTTATTTGCCGGCAATAAGACTGTTGATAATAAAAGTAAAATAGCAAATGTTCGGAAGAAATATTGTATTTTATTATTTAATATTTTTGAAATAAATAAAAATAATATAATATTGCCACAAACTAAAACCGGCAAGAAATGCCAATAATCAGAGGCTATCATCGGAATATTAAATAAATTTAAACATATATTAAATACCATTAATAATTGCCAGAATTTAATTCCATTTAATTCAAGTGATTTATTTTTTACATTTTTAACAATAAAATACACCAATAAAATAATTGCAATTAATATAGAGTAAAAAATAATTGCAAACCATAATTCAAATATTTCACCACTTAATAAACTTGGAAAAGGAATATTGCCATGCTCACGAAAAATAATAAAAGGCGAGATAAATAAACTATCCCAAAGAATATTTATTGGAATTTTCACTATTAAATAAATAGCAAATGGCAAAAGTGGAATTAAGCCAAGAGCTAGCATTAGAGCATTTTTCAGCCCATAAATAATTCTTTTGGACTTGCTAAATAATTCTACATTGGGATGGGTGAGCGACATAAAGAATATTGCTTGGAAAAATGCACCAAAAATAAATCCAGCCATTTCATGGCGAAAAAGCGAGGCAATTCCAATCATTAATCCAGAATAAATCACATATTTAATTTCACTATTATTTTCCAAATATTTAAAAATAAATATAGCACTAATTAAAATAAATAATAAAGAAATAAGCCACGCACTGCCCCAAGGACTAGCCTTTGAAATTAATATTACCGATAAAACACTGGGATAAATCGCATATTCTGAATTAATTATCTTGTGGGATAAATAATAAATACACACAGAAATTAATATTATATTTAATCCACTAACTAATTTAATTAACAATAAATCGTGATTTAAAATGCTAATTAAATAAAATATTCCTGGTGAAATCATTGTCCAAAAATCTAAATATGGCAAGCCACCATCACTTATTATTCTTCCGCCATCCAGCAACTCAAGCAGTCTTGGGCTAATGCTTGTGGCTTCAAGAAATTGAAAAATTAAATATGCAAATGAAAGCAATATCCAAAAAATGTGAAAGTAATTTATTTTATTATCACTATTTTGCCGCATCAAATGCTCTATTCAAATCCGAAATCAAATCTTCGACTTCCTCAATCCCAACAGAAAGACGAATTAAATTATCTGTGAGCCCAATCTTTTCTCGCTCCACTTTTGGAATAGATGCGTGGGTCATAATTGCTGGATGCTCAACCAAACTCTCAACTCCACCAAGAGATTCTGCCAACAAAAATATTTTGACTGCCTCAAGAAACTTCCTCGATGCCTCTATCCCGCCTCGAATAAAAAAAGTAATCATTCCGCCAAAGCCACTCATCTGCTCGTTTGCAATTTCATGCTGTGGGTGAGACCGAAGACCAGGATAAGTCACCGACTCCACCTGCGGGTGTGATTCCAAATATTCAGCAATAATCATAGCATTTTCTTCGTGCTTTTGCATTCGGATGGCGAGCGTTTTTACCCCACGAAGCACCAGCCACGAATCAAATGGCGACTGGCTAGGACCAATCGAATTATGAAAATAGGCAATATCTTTGCAAATCCTGTCGTCATTTGTCATAATTGCACCGGCTACAACATCGCTGTGCCCGTTAATATATTTCGACATAGAGTGATAGGAAATATCGGCACCAAGATCGAGTGGGTTCTGGAAATATGGACTCATAAATGTATTGTCCACAACAGTGATTACCCCATTATCCTTAGCACATTTACTTAATTTCTTAATATCAGATATTTTCAACAATGGATTTGTCGGCGACTCAATCCAGAGAATTGCAGGCTTATTCTTCTGGATTAATTTAATTGTTTCATCAGTTTTTGTTGTATCAATGAAAATGAAATTAAATTCATTTTGCAACACGGTGGTGAAAAGCCTATAGGTTCCGCCGTAGACATCGTCTCCACAAATGACGGCCTGTCCCTTTGGAATTATCTGCATAATCAGATGGGCGGCACTCATCCCAGTTGCGCTCACAATACAATGACGAGCATTCTCAAGGCTAGCCAGACATTGCTCAAGGCGAGTTCTTGTTGGGTTGTGAGTGCGTGAATATTCATAGCCCAGATGATCACCTGGAGATTTCTGCACATAGGTTGATGTCTGGAAAATTGGAGGAGATATAGCTCCTGTTTCCTTGTCTGGTTCGTTGCCCACATGCAGGGCACGGGTTGCAAATTGCTTGTTTAAATAATCTGAGTTGCTCATTTATTTCTGTTCTTTATAATTAATAGATTCTGCAAATTATGAACTCAATCCCACAATAAAAAAAGGTCACGTAAAATATTTATTACGTGACCTTCGGAAAAAGTAAAAAAATCAGTTGAACTTTATTTACTTACTTGAAACTTGTCTCTTGAATAATAATTCTCTGAGATAATTTCATAAAAGTAAATACCATTGTTAAGGTTGCCAGTCGGTAGAGCAATGTCGTGGTATCCAGCTTCTAAATTTCCATTGAAGATGATGCCAACTTCCTTACCCTGCATATCTATGAGGCGAATCTGTGTAGATCCACCAATTCCCAATGTGAAATCTACATTTGCGTCCATGCCATTTGGTATTGGGTTTGGAGTAATGTTCCCAGCATCGCTTACATAACCAGAGAAAACAAAATTCTTAAATTCGTAGACGCATTGTTCACTTAAATTCAATGTTTGATTGTCAGAGTAAACGATCTGGCCACAATCATTGTCAATGATGGCTAGCAATTCGCTTTCTATATTTACCTCAAACAGGCTAGTTTTGTTATAATCTGCATCATCATCATCGACATAAGAAGGTAATGAAGTGAGGAATCTCAATTTTGCAATTTCTCTGTTATTGCCTGAGAAGAAAATATTCTCAGGGTCTTTTGACTGGACTGTAAATGTTACATACTCAATACTTTTAACAGAATTGAGAACTATATTTAGATTGGTAATTTCAAAATCATTTGCGAAATCATCACCAATTTGCACTTTAGGCGACACCAATGACTCGAACCCTACTAGGCTTAAGAAATCTTTTCTGTAGTTGAGGGTAAAATTAAGAGAACTTAGCTCTGCAATCTCAAAATTATTATTATCGTCAAAGAAATTAAGACTATAAACAATTTCATCATTAAAATCAAGAGGATTGACATTCTGCTGAGCATCTCCGTTTTTATTGAATCTTACTACATCTTGTTCAATTCTGCCAAGAACTTCAAAAGACTCAAGGCTAAATGGCTTGCTAACAGATTGTTGAGTTGGGTCAATCGTATTTGTTGTCACCACAAAATCTGGCACTCCTAACAAATCATTTCCAAGAGGACCAGGAAGACCTGGAGTGAATGTAACTTGAATATCAACTGTTGAATTATCAAGGACTTCGCCAGTGAGTGGAGTATAATCCATATAGGCTTCATAAGCGGTTGGCACACCAGGACCTGCAAAATCCCACTCTGTGCCAGTAATGGTCAATGGTGCAAGTATTGAATAAGTTTCACCTGCAAAATCGAAGTTAATATCGGCGTGAGCAGGATCGGTAAATGTATTGGATATGGTGAAGGTTTGCACATCAGAATTTCCAACACAAGAATTGAAATCACTGGTAAATACTTCTGGGTTTTGATATTGACCAAAGCCACTTAGTACCATCTCATCGTTATAGTTATAACTATTCCAAAGATCACCATTGCCATCTGGAGTGTCTCCATCGTGATCAACTTGAATGATTGCCGAGTGCTGTCCCTCGCTTTGTGCAAGGAACTCAACATCAAATTCAAACTCTTCACCTGCATCAAGAGTAAAAGGAAAAGCAGGAAGAGTGGTTAATAATTCAAACGAAGGGTCTCCAGTAAGTCTAATGTCATCGATGGTCAGAACATCACTGTAATCAGTTTCTTTCGGATCATTTTTAATAATAAATGTATGAGTAGCTGCACTAGCTGGGTTATTTTTTATCATAACACCAAAATTATCTTCACCATTAATGCTCGACCTAGGATCTGCTTCATTGCTTTGATAAAGCATCATTGATGGCAAGATTGGAGTACCAGATATTATAATCTCAACTGGCATGAATCTGTTGTCGTCAGCTTCTTCATCATCATTTGGCGAGTGAGTGTCGAATTCAATTCGGATATTATCCAATTGGAGAACTGTTGGTGTGTAACGGATTGGGTGAGAACGAGAATCTCCAGCTTCAATTACTCCAGTGGTAATCATCGTCTCAAACACTGACCAATCATTTTCAAGATTAAGCCACTGGTTCTCAGGAACACCCTTCCAGAATTCAAAATTAGAAGCGTCTGAGTCTTTTGTGACATATTTAATATTTGTTGCCGCAGTGTCTGCAATATTTATAATTTTAAGCATATCTAACTGAGTACCAAGACCATCAATAGCCAAATAAGACTGGCCGATACGGTTTTGACCCCAGTCATGCCCATATATTGCAAAGTTACTTTCAATAGCGGTTCCAGTGAGAATACAAACATAATCACAACCGCCAGCATTTGGACTAGAAAATACAATAGAATCAATATAAACACCAGCTTCTTTTGGAGTAAACTTGACATCGCTTATCTTAAAATTTTCACTAAGCCCCTGACCAATGGGAACCATCCCATCCACTCTAGCTAGTTCAAATGCAGTTCTCAAAGCACTAACATCAAAGGCTGGATTATCAGGACCCGTAAAATCACTGATGAGCAAATCGCTACTTCCATTCTCTTGGTTTCCATCGTCGTCGGTACAATTATTATAAATAAATGTGGACTTTTCAGTTGATATATATTCTCTATCCTCCTCTTTTTCAAAAAATGGAATCGGTACGCCCAATCCAAAATCTATATCATTAACGGTGATAAATGCAGAACCTGTACGTGCGTTAAGCTCTATTGCCGCATATTCTCCACCATCACAATCATAGACAGAAAGAATATCAAGGAAAGACCCCGTCTCATCAGTCCAGAACTCTACATCAATTTCCATTGATGTTTGTGGAAGAAGGTCGTATGCCCAAGTGAAATCAGCGAAATCAATTCCATTAATTTTAGTGATGGCAAAGCCTTCATCTCTTTTATTCAAAGAAACCTCATAAATGTTGAATGTGTTGCTTTGGGACAAATTTTCTACCACAAAGGTCACTGTCTCAGCATTTTCTTGACCATTTTCAATCAAACCCCAATCTTCAATATAATCCCATTCTTCGTCATATCCAGCAATTTTTTCATAAACATTTATTTCTGGTGGGAAATATTCAATTGTGTCAAGAGTGAAGTTCCCCGCTCTATCCAAGAAAATCAAAACACCATAAGCTGGCAACTTGTGATCGTCGGCGGTGAGTCTCCAAGAATGCACAGCAAAAATATCGCTGGGTGGACTTATATCAGGTTGATATACAAAAGTGAAGTTTTTAGATGTTGTGT
>JAJRPT010000056.1 GCA_024280675.1 Bacteroidota bacterium | reverse complement strand
TTAAATATAATTTAAGCTCAGTGTTTACTATATTGGGGGAGGGGTCTGTTCCGATTTTGCAAAAAAGTAATTGTCTTTTGGGCAATTCAATGAGCGAAATGATTCAAGTGAGTTTAGCTTAAACCATTTTATATCCAAAGCGTCTAAATTAATGAAAGCCGTGGCAATAAAAATAAAAAGGTATAAAAAAAAATGGAAGCATTGTTGATATATAATTCAGATATAGAAATAATTGACGATTATGTTGAAAATGGGAGCAATAAGGCGGCCAATGCTTTTGTACGCAAATATCAGAAATTTGTATATTCTACTGCATTTCGTTATCTAAAAAGTTATGATGACTCTCAAGATGCGGCTCAACAAGTGTTTATCAAGGCTTTGGGAAATCTAAAAAGTTTCCGAAAAGAAAGTTCTCTCAGCACTTGGCTTTACAGAATTACGGTAAATATTTGCACTACAATGCTCAGGAAAAAACGTGTGATGTCAATATTTTCAAGTGCTTCGGATAATAATTTTGAGGATTATTTTTCGGTAGAATCAAGGGAAGCGACTCCTTTGCAAGAGCTTGAAAGTAAAGAGTTTGAGGAAGAGTTCAATTTAGCTTTTGCAAATTTGCCACAAAAACAAAGAGAAACTTTTGCTCTTCGATATTTTGATGATTTGTCTTATGCAGAAATTTCTGATATGCTTGGCACAAGTATTGGTGGCTTAAAGGCAAATTATTATCAAGCTGTGAAAAAACTTGGAATACTATTAAAGAAATAAAACAATGAAACAATACACCTATAAAGAATTACAAGAACGTTTGCCAGATTATGCTTTTGGCAAGCTGAGGGGGGATGAAAAAAAGATCTTTGAATCATCTTTGCAACACTACACGGACTTGCAAGAAGAGCTAGAAGAAACTATTTTGCTCTTTAAGAGGATTGAAGAAACTGACTTTTCTGGTAAAATGCGGAAGTACTCTAGGAATGTCTCTGTCGAAGTGCAAGAAGAGCTTGGCACGAAACCAAAAGCAAGTAGAAGTTATTTTAGCAAGGCGGTGATACCAACTCTTGGGCTGGTTTTTATGGCTTATATCTTGCTTTTTACAGATCAGTTTTCTGGAGATGATGCCAAAGAAGTCTTCACACTTAGCCAAGGTGAACTAATCTCTGATGAGGATATTTTATCTTTAGGCTCGGATTTTAATTTCTCTGAATATGCTGAATTTGGCGAAATACTGATTACTGACCTGACTTTGGAGGAAGAGTATTTGTCAAGCGAAATGGATTATTACAAAATGGATGAGGGAGAAATTACAAGTGATTTTAACACAGATTATTTATTAAAAGATTTGTCTGAATCTGATTTTCAGGAAATTTTAAAGGGGATGTATGATGAAACTTTATTCTAAGTATTTGATTTTTATGATAGTTGTATTATTGGCGATGTCTTCTGTCGAGATTTTTGCTCAAGCAAAGCAAATGAGGGAACGGATTCGCACAATGAAGAAAATAAAACTTGTTGAAGTTCTTGATTTACAAGAAGATATACTCGACAAGTTCATAGTGAGATATTCTCTTGTTGAAAAGAAAAAAGATAAGCAAATTAAAGAATTTGACACAGTGGAAAAGAAATTAAGAATTTCTATAAAAGAGGATAATAAGGAAGATATAGCCACTTATATTTTGGAATTTGAGAAAGCTAGAGATGAATTGTCCAAAATTGACAAGGAGAAAATACTGATGGCAAGAGAAATTCTTTCGGACAAAGAGTTTGCTAAGTTTTTAATTTTTGAGAAAGTTTTCCACCAAGAGCTGACCAAAAAAATATTTCAAGAAAGAAGGAGGGGCAAAGGAGGCAAAGGAGGCAGAGGAGGTAAAGGAGGCAGAGGAGACTAGGGATAGGATAGAATTTAGTATATTTGGTCTATGGATATGACCATAGCACAAAAAAATGAAAAGAGCTTAAGCAGATTACCAGCCTTAAAATTACTTTTAATCACTGGCATTTGCTTTATTATTTTAATTTTATTGCCCGTTCCAAGTTTGGTTTTAGGAATAGTTACTTCATTTTTGATTCTTACTTTCACTGTTGCTTGCTTTAATAAAAAATATAATATTGCTTATCTAAGTGGTGCTGTATCAATCTCTTGCTTGCTTTACCTAAATTTTATCAGCAATATTATTTTATGGGAGAATACCGATTACGAAGAACATGATGTGCTCTTTTCTGGTCAGGTCGAAAAAATACTTTCATCAAATGATAGGCTAATCCGGGCAGTCATTTCTGGTGAGATTAATAGCCAATCTTTAAAGAAAATTCACTCAAGGATTCTCATCAGCATTTTCAAAAGTAGTGCCGAAGATAATCTAATTGCTGGGCAAACAATATACTCGCCGCTCAGGCTTAGAGTTCCACAAATGAAGCACTTGTATTCTGATTTTGACAGTCGGCAATACAATAAATCATACCAAGTAAATTTCATAAGTAAATTACATTACAGAGACTTAGCATCTGTTTCTGAAGCGGGGTATTTAAATCTGAAACTTTATGAATCGTCGGAATATATAAGATCAATAATTTCAAAGACATACAAAAGTCAAGAAAATAGAGCAATTATTTCAGCACTTATTCTGGGTGATAAATCATTTATAAGTTCTGAGATAAAGCATATCTTTTCAATTACTGGCACCTCACATCTGTTGGCACTCAGCGGTCTGCATATTGGAATTATATCTGTGCTTTTATTCTTTTTATTGAGTTTTATCAGGAATAAATGGCTAAAGTTGATTGTTTTTTCGATTGCTTTGTCATTTTTTGTGATGATGACTGGAGTGCCACCCTCGGCCCTCAGGGCAAGCTCAATGGCGGTGTTGTTTATGTTCATCTGGAATCTGCAACGTGAGGCAAATGTGTTGAATATTTTTTCATTGGTGGTGCTGATTATGATAATTTTTAACCCGAATATTATTTTAGCGGTCTCATTTCAATTATCAGTTTCGGCTGTATTTTCAATTATATTATTATATAAAGTAATGTTTGTTAAGTTGTTGATAATAAAGAGAGATAGTGGATTTATTTACAGATGGCTCATTGCTTCAATTTCGATTAGCTTGTCTGCATCACTTGGGGTCTCGGCCATAGGTGCATACTATTTTTCTGTCCTACCACTCCTTGCATTATTTTCAAATATAGTTGCTGTCCCACTCATTTCCCTGTCTTTGATATGGGCAATAATTGGGATGTTTCTATTTGAGGTTTCAGAATATATTGCTGATTTATTTTTCTCTAGCTCAGCTTTTTTAATAGAAATTACTATTAAGGTAAATGAGTTAATTGCTAATATCCCAATGGCTTATGTCACGGGTGAAAAGGCAATGATTACTTCAATAATTATTTCTGCTGCCTTTGTTTACTTGCTTTATTCAAACAATATCAAGAAGCTCGCTTTTAGATTTTTAGTCGTTATTATAGTGACAATTATCTCTCTAAATTATGAAAATGCTGATGTTTTAAGAATAACAAGAGGGTCACATGAAATAATTCTTGTTGAAAATGATGATTATAATTATTGCTTGAGTATTGAAAAAGAGGTTGATGAATATCCAGATTATGACGGAGGACTCTACAAATACCTCTGGGGTAAGGATAAGAAAATATATGTTTTTAGCACTGGCTTTAATGGAATAAACACGGCAGATAACTTGTTGAAAAATAATAAAGTTATGAGAATTGATTTAGACAGAAATGACTTGAATATCATAAGGGAAAGGCTTGTGACTACTCTTTCAAATTAATATTATTTTTCACATAAATATAGCCCATCACAGGGTCTGTTGTAGAGTGCGATATGAGCATTTTTATAGTTTTCTCATTCAGCACAGAGCCTGCACCGATGAGCTTAATACCAGAATTTGACTCAATATCCTTTGTCAGAACCATCCCAGCTTGAAGCTCGGCAATCATGACTGTCATCGTGTCGGACTCGAAATTCTCGTCATGCTCGTGTAGGTATTTCTCGAGTACTTGCACAACCCTTCCGTCATAGAGGCGATTTACACGAGATTTCAGCTTTTCTACTATGTCTTTGCTATTTAGATTTCGGAAGTATTTATTCTCCTCAAAATCCAGTACAACTCTAATAATTCTTGAACTAAGTGGGATCTGCCATTTTTGTACCTTGTCAGGAATCCCAGTACCATCGAAATTTTCGTAGATATGATAGATGGTTTCGGCAACTGAAGAAAAACTTTGCACAGATCTTGCAATATTAGCACCAGCTACCGGGACTTGATGCATTAGATCATGTTGTGGAATGCCCGCACTCAGAACGGGTAGTCTGAGCAAATCATCGGGCAGGAACATTCGCCCAGCTTGAGAAAAGTATGATGCTATTTCTAAGTCTTTGAGTTCTTTTTCGCTAAAACTATTGAATTCCTTGGCAATCCACACCGATATGCTTGCGATTCTATTGAGCATTTCATAGGACGAAGGCATCCTTGCCTGCATGAATTTTGCAGAGACTTTCATCAGGTCATCCGCCTCTTCTTTTAGTTTTTGGCTGAGTAGGAGCAGCTTTCGATTTTCTCTTTCCAGCTCAATTTTCATTATCAGAATTCTTCCCGCTTGTCGAATCCGGTTGTAAATGACAGTGCTTTCAGAATCGACAAAAAGATAATCATCGCAGCCAAAGTTGATTAATGACTTTACTTGCTCAAAATCATCGGTATCAGGAATTATAATAAAATATATATTGTCAATCAGCCCGCGCATTTTCAATCTTTCGAAAAGATGAAGTCCATTTCCTCCATCCAAATGAAAATCACAAATGACTACACTTGGCTTATTATTATGGTCAATACTTTCAAGGCTTGCCTCAAATCCTGATTCGTAGAAAATGCTACTGTCTTCCCAAATATCATTGATAGTTTGGGAGAGGGTTTGTGTGAGTTCTTTGTCTTTGCTTAATATGTGAAAATCTATTTGTTTCATTATTGCTGAGATTTATTTTCTAGCTCGTCTTCGGATATTATAAAATCGCTGGCTGCCCTGAATTTAATAATCAAGGAAATCCTTCTGTTTGCGTTGTCAAATGGGTTGTCTTTGATGATTGGCGAACTGTCGGCGTACCCTGTTACTCTGGAGATTTGCCCATCCCACAGGCCGTAGTTTGACATTACTCTGCGGGCTGCATTTGCTCTGTCTGAGGACAATTCCCAGTTGGAATAAGCTCTGCCATCACCATAGGAGCGTGCGTCGGTATGTCCCTCAATTTCTAAGTAATTTGGTAGTTTACCAATTTCAACTGCCAGTAATTTTAAGATTTCTTTTGCTTCAGGTTTTAATAGATTAGACCCCACTTTGAAAAACAAATCATCATCTTCTTCGACTAAATCAACCTTGAGTCCTTGATCGGAGACTGTTACTACAACATTTTCTAGCAATTCTTTTAGTGAAGGGTTTTCTGTGATTAATGTGCTAATATAATTCCCAATAGTTTCTGCTGTCATCTCCACTGCTTTAGCAGCTTGAGAGCTATCGGCTTTGGCTTGTTCTTGAATAGCTTTCTTGACATCTTTCATGTACCTGTCTTGGTCGTAATTATCTTGGATAGCTCGTTCGGATTTGCCTTGACCATCTCCTTTGAGTTCGCCACCTCTTTTCCCTGGAATATTTTTTAGTCCCATGTTGATAGGCGTGGTCATTTTCCCAGTGATAAAAGAAAATGCACCAGGGTTATCGAAATAAGCAACTACTTGCTTCTTGGTTTCTGTAGAGGAGGAAACTATCCACATCACAATGAAGAAGGCCATCATAGCGGTCACAAAGTCTGCATAGGCAACCTTCCACGCACCACCGTGGTGACCATGCCCGCCTTTGCTAATCTTCTTGATTATAATGGGCTGTTCTTTTGCTTCTCTATTTTCTTTTTCTGCCATTGTTTCTTATTTTATTATTTTCCAGCAGATTTAACTGCTTCTTCTGATTCGGCAAATGTAGGTCTGTGGTAAGGGTCTATGGCACGACGAGCAAACTCAACGGCAACTGGTGCGGGCGCACCTTTTGCAAAAGATAATAATGCAGCCTTTAGAGCCAGCAAGTATTTGCCATTTGTGCTATTGATTGTCTCCAAGCTATTAACCATTGGTCCTAGTACACCGTATGAGAATAAAATCCCCATGAACGTACCCACAAGAGCCGAGGCTACTTTATGCCCAATGGCTTCGGCACCTTCGTTAATCGCTCCCATTGTGATAATGATTCCAAGTACGGCGGCAATGATACCAATTCCAGGCAGTGCGTCGCTCACTGTGTGGAGTGCTTTGACCACAAGGTGTTCTTCTTCGTGGTGACCTTCCAAGTCCATGTCCATTAAATCTTCGAGGTCGTGGGCTGGGATGCCGCCCGATAGAATGACTTTGAGTGTATCACAGAAGAACTCCACAGCATGGTGATTGTCTATGAAGCTCTGATATTTAGACAGTATTGAAGATGTTTCTGGAGATTCGATATGGGGTTCAAGTGCGATGAGCCCTTCTCTTTTTGCGTATTGGAATATTTCATAAACCATTTGCATCATTTCTAGATAATTATCTTTTTTAGCTGATGAACCCTTTAGCATAAGCCCAAAGCTGGCAAAAACCCTCGTCACCAAATACATTGGGTTGGCAATTAGAATTGTACCTCCTGCAATCCCAAAAATTACCACAAATTCATTGGCATGAAGAAGTGAAAGTGGATTGCCACCCACCATCATAAACCCACCAAGCATGGCACCAAATACAACTATAAGTCCAATAATTATTAGCATTATTTATTCTCTTGTAATCTTTTGAGTATTGTTCGTCGCTCAGGCTCGCTGGCCAGGGCATTCTGCCAAGCCTCACGAGCTTTCCCAATCATATTGAGCTCTCTATAAATATCGCCCAAATGTTCTAAAACTTCAGCAGAAACTTCGCCCGATGCCAAAGATTTTTTAATATAGACAAGAGCATCTTCATATTTGCCCATTTTGTACAGAATCCAGCCATAAGTATCAAGGTATGCTGGGTTGTCTGCTTGTTGGGTGACGGCAACTCTTGAGAGAATTAATGCTTTTTCTAAATTTTTACCTCTAAGGGCAAGAGAGTAAGCATAATTGTTGCTGACCAAAGCATTGTCTGGTTGATGGTTCAATGCCATCTCATAATAGAAGTCGGAGCTGTCATGGAGGGCGACCATGTCATAAGATATACCAAGTTGAACAACGGCATCAATGAATAAGGAATCGAGTGCCAGTGTTTGGTGGAAGTGCAAGATTGCATCACTTGTTTTCCCTTCATCAAAAAGAGATAAAGCAATAAAGTATGGAAATCTAGCGTCGTTGGGGTATTTGTTTTTATAGTCTGAAAATATATCTCTTGCAATTTCGGTTTGCCCAACTCTAAAAAACATTATACCAGATTGGATGACAATTTCTGCACTTATTTCTGGGCTCGAAAATACTTCTCTGAATTTTGCATCGGCAAGTTGCCATTTTTCTTGTTTGGCAATAATATAGGCATTTTGTAGTTGGATTTTCCAGTTGTCAGCAAAATCATTTCCTACAAGATTTAGATAATCAGATTCCCAATCGTGGAAAAAACTTGTAGAATCATAAAGTATCCTGTATCCTATTGTTCCAAAAAATATTTCTTGATCCCCCGGCGGCAGGTGTGACTTCACTTGGGACAAAAGAGAATATATTTTGGAAGAATCTTTATTCTCAACATAGAGATCCAGCAATGTGAGAGCATTTTGCTTGTCAGATTTATTGTAGGAGTAAATAGTTTCGATATTATCTAACAAGCTCTTTTGGTCCCCTAGCCTTCTGTTAAGTTGTTTGAGCTTATGCAAATAACTCACATCACCAGTTTTTTCAAAAAGAATTTTATATGATGAAACTGCATCTAAGGGGTAATCAAGCTCTTGGCTTTGTGCCAAAACAGTTAAATTACTAATACTTGGTTGAATGCTAGAAATCCGTTTTAGCATTTGTATAGAAAGGTAGTCTTTGCCAGATTGTGAATAAATCCTGGCAATGGTTTGAAGAGATGGAACAAAATTGGGATCTTTATTAATCGAGGCATTAAGTGCTTCGATTGCAAGACCGAAGAGCGAGAGCTTTTGATAGGACTGAGAAAGAGAATAAAGAAAGACGGCCGAGGAGTCAATCGCCAGAGCTGAGTGCAAATCGATAACAGAGCTAGACCAGTTGCCTTGTTGTTGAGAGGTTAGGGCGTTTATATAATAATATTGTGCAGATTTGTTTTCTCTTGAGTTCTTTGCAGAACGAGCCATTTGCTTGAATTTGCGAATTATTTCATCTTGGCTTCCGCTCGCATTTCTAGTGTTATCCACACTTGTGCAAGAAATTAACAGAATAAAAATTAATGAGTAAAGTATTTTCATTTTAATATATTTTATATCGTTTAATGCCTCACACAGAAAAACGATAATCAAAGCCAATTATTGAGCTGAGCAAAATAATGCAAAAATATAGCCAAAGCAAATAAATAAGCAAAAGAGAAACTTAAGTAAAGTTCTTAGCTACGCTCTTTAGTATTTTAAAAGCTACTTCGGCCATCTGGTTTTGATTGTCAAGAAGTGGATTTATTTCTGTAATTTCAAAGGCACTGACTTTATTATCTTTTGTAAGTGTATCGATTAAGTCTATAGTTTGTTGAAAGTTAAGTCCTCCGATAACAGGTGTTCCTGTTCCTTTTGAGACACTATCCGGATCCATGGAATCGACATCGAAAGAAATAAATATTTGCCCGCAGTGATTTAAATGAGCAAGTGTGTCTTTTGCAATTATCTTCATATCTGCATTTAAAATATCTCGAGAATAGTAAGTCTTAATTCTTTTTTGGTTGATAATAGCCGATTCTTCCTTTTGAATATCCCTCAGACCAATGTACACTAAATCTTGTGGGGAAATAATTGGACTCTTGCCAGAGAAGTTTTTCAAATCATCCCAATATTTTTTTGTTCTTTTGTTTATCTGCCTTCGCTTAATTTCTTGGTTGTCAATTCCAAGAGCGTTGGCAAGGGTCATTCCGTGCATATTTCCAGACGGGGAAGTATAGGGCGAGTGTAAATCAGAATGAGCATCTATCCAGACTACACCAATTCTTGAATCTGGATTGGATTTTTTCATAGCGGCAAGATAGAGTGCAGAGCTGGAGTGATCGGCAGAAAGAATTAATGAACGAGAACCAGCTTTCATTTTCTCAGAAAGAAAACTTAAATGTTTCGAATAAAAAATATTTAATTCTTTTATAAAGCGGGCATTGGGGAAATCTTTTTGTTCAAAGTCATCCCAGAGGCAATTATTGAGATTTTCTAGCTCTAGGACATTGTTGAAAAAATCTATGTCGCTGGGAAACGAAGCATAGCGAATGGCATCAACTCCCAAGGCTGAACCTCTTGTGCCAGCACCAATTTCTGATTTATTTAAAATAATATTTAGCATAATTTAGGCTTACCTTAATCTACATTTAAAATCTCAAAATAGAAATAAATAGCAACTCAAGATAAAAAAATAAAAACTAATAAATGAAATTTTGTATCTTTGAACTTTATAGTAACAAATCTGGAAAATCAATATGGAAAAAAGGGACAATTTTATATTATATAGTGGAGGCTCTGCGGGGGCTGAATCTTTTTTTGGCGAGCGAGCCGAAGAATATGGTATTGAAGAAGTGAACTTTACTTTCGAGGGTCACAAAATTCAGCGTTCACGTGGGGTGAGGGTGTTAAATCGCGAGGAACTACTAAAAGGAGATGTTTCCCTTGATTATGTTTCTCGAATTATGCAAAGAGAATATCCCGATACTAAATTATTCAGAAGAATCTTGCAATCAATTTGGTATCAAATCAATTCCTCTAGCCAAATTTTTGTAATTGGGGTTTTACTTGAAGATTTGACAGTAAAGGGCGGAACTGGTTGGGGGGCGGAGTTTGCTAAGATCTGCAACAAAGAGCTTTATCTTTTCGACCAAGATCGCAATTCATGGTTTGTTTGGTCTGGTGTTTCTTGGGAGTCTGTCGATATGGTGAAAATAACAGAGAATCATTTCTGTGGAACTGGCACAAGGATACTGAATGAAAATGGGAAAGTTGCAATCTCAGAGCTTTTTTCAAATTCATTTTAAACTATTAAACTAGACTTACATAATTTATGATTCGTATAGAAAACATACACAAGTCTTTTGCAGAGAAGAAAGTCCTGCGTGGTGTTAGCTTTGATATCGAACAAGGGAAGACAACTTGTATTATTGGGAAATCAGGTTGTGGCAAGTCTGTTTTGTTAAAAAACATTGTTGGATTATTATCACCTGACCAGGGTAGCGTTTTGCTAGACGGCCAAAGGGTAGACTCACTGTCAAGGAGGCAATTATTTGATATGCGGAAGAATATCGGCTATGTGTTCCAAGGGGCTGCACTCTTTGATTCGTACAATATTTTTGAAAATACTGTGATAAAACTGCGTGAGCATGGAGAAAATGATTTTACAATTTTAGAAGCTGAAGCAAAAAGAGTGCTTTCTGCAGTTGGTTTACTTCCTAATATTGGCGGGCAAGACAGTGGGATTTTTAATAAAGAATGGCTGGATCTAAAAGAAAAATATCCATCAGACCTTTCTGGAGGGATGAAAAAAAGAGTTGGTGTGGCAAGAGCCCTTGTTGGTAAACCAAAATATATTTTCTATGACGAGCCTACGACTGGGCTGGATCCGGTGAACTCTGAACAAATTGACCAACTCATTGCACAGCTTGCAAAAAAAATGGATGTAACATCCATCGTGATAAGTCACGACATGTTTTCTGTCTATCACATTGCCGACAAAGTTGCCATGATTTCAGGCGGTGAGTTAGTCTTCTCAGGCAATGTTGAAGAATTGAAAAATAGTACAAAAGCAGTTGTTTCTGAGTTTGTTGAGCGATATTCTTAATTTACAGCAATCCTGCTCTCTTTCTCAGATACCATTCACCTGAGAACATTAAGAGTGCAAAAATGAGAAAATACTCATTATCCCAAAGATTAGATTTTTTATTTTTTTGTATTGCAATTTCTTTGAAGTTTGATATTTCAATATCTTGGGCTAGTTGCTTGCTATTGTCTGCAAAATAAAACTTCCCATTGGTGAGCGATGATATTTTCCTAAGCAATTTGTGGTTAAGACTTGTATGCAGGAACTCAATCTCACTTTCTCCAATCTCGAAGCGGTTGCTTGCCAATCCTTGTATATTTCCTTTGTAAGTGGCTTTGGCACTAATGAAATATTCTCCTTCGACATTGGCGTAAATACTTGAGCGGTAGAGACCTTGCCCGATTTCAGACAGGATGAGTTGTCTTTGTTGCTCACCACTTTTAATATTTACCTCGATACTTGCGCCAGTCAAAGGGCGGAAGCTTTCGCTCAAGAGCTTTGCTCTTATTTCAATTTTCTCTCCACTTGAATAAATTTTCTTGTCGCTTTCAATAATTAGTTTTTCTGAGTTATTGCTAACTGAAAGCCAAGTGAAAATATTATCAAAGAACAAAGTGAAAATGTCATTTTTATTTTTCCTATAAAACTCATTTTCTCCTTGGGCAAGCAATTTCATTCTGTACAAACCGTAGAAAAGAATAGCAACGGATTTTTTATTTAATGTAGAATTGGCAATAATCATTGGCTCATCAATGACTCTATTGTTATTCATCTTTAGTCGGGCGTAAGTTTTTGCACCCATTTTCGGGCGTACAAAGACCTCGCTCTTAAACATTGGTGGCAAGTTATTCCAGTCTGTAAGATCTTGCTCCGAACCGCTCAGGCGGAGAATTGGATGAGAAATATCTTTTTCATCAACGAAAACATTTGCTTTGAATTCTTTGGGCGAATGACTTATTACTGAAAAAGGAAGCACTGATTCCAACAATTTCAATTTCTTATAATCTATATCCAAAGAGGATATA
>JAJRPT010000055.1 GCA_024280675.1 Bacteroidota bacterium | reverse complement strand
CAAATGCTCGTGTCTTTGATGATTTTTACAATATTATTTCCTCGTCCTTGGCAAAATGCTAAAGGCTCAGATTGAAATGTTCTCAGCTTTTATCAATATAATATAATAAATAATTAGGTGATTCGCTCCTCACAATATAATAAATCTTTGCTTTGTATAATTATTTTTTGTACTTTTACCAATATGAGAAATTGTACCCAGATATTAGTTCTTTCAATCTTGCTCATCGCATGCGATGATGACACTGCTTTGGACGGGGGGGATGCTGGGCAACAGGGCATCAAAACAATATCTAAATACAAGAAATTGACAAATGAAAGTGTCTTAATTTACAAGAAAGAGTTCTCTGAAAACGGCAATATTACTAGCTTTGTGGAATATTCAGAAGATGGGAATGTTCGCTCGAAATCAAAATATGTGCATAGCTCCAGAGGGTTTACGCAAAACAAAGAAGTATTCTCGCCCGATGGCACGGTGGAAGAAATTAGCATTGATCATAGGACCGGGGAAGATGGGGAACTTGTTAAATCTGTCGAGTATAATGGGCTTGGAGATGAAAAATCGGCGACATCTTTTTCCTATGACAGCAATGGCAATCTTATCGAAATTCAAAAGTGTGTAGACCTGCTTGAAAAGATGTTCAGCAACAATGGAACGCTTGGCTCATCTGCCAGCAATGATTGTAATTGGAACGAATTCTTGTCTTACGACTACTCTGGCGATGGGCAAATTCAAAATATTATTGCAGTGGACAGAAATGGTGATTTTCTTTGGCGGGATTCAATCGTCTATACCAGCGGGTCTTCGCTTCTGAAAATAAGTGTCGCAAGTGATGGAAGCGTCTACCACTCTACCGAATATGCTTATAACCAAAGAGGTGAGATAGTGAGTGAGATACGTTCTTCGCCCCTGGGTCGGAGGCAATCAGAATACAATTATATTTACGCCTATTATTGGTGACAAGGTAAAAAGCTCAACAATATTTACTCTTTCTCGGCTTTCAAAATTCCAATCAGCTCCAAATCGAATATTAAATCCTTGCCGGCAAGTGGTTGGTTGGCATCGAGGCTTACCGTTTCTTCGTCAAATGCGACAATCATCACATTGATTGCCTGGCCATCTGGTGTGGGCATTCGTAGTGGGATGCCAACTTCTGGATTTAGTTCGGGTGGCAGTTGGGTTCTTGGTACTTTTAGTATGTATTCATCAATTATTGGACCATAAGCCTTCTCCATTGGTATTTCTACAGTTTTCTTTTCGCCCTCTTTCATGCCCAAGACACCTTCTTCGAAGCCTTCAATGACTTGACCCGCACCCAAATCAAATTCAAAGGGGTCGAGGTCGAGTGAACTGTCAAAGACTTCGCCATTTGTCATTTTCCCCGTGTAATGGAGTTTTACAGTGTCACCTATTTCCGCTATTTTTTTAGTTGTAGAATCTTCTTTCATATTTTTTTTCCTTATCTTAATATTAGTTTTAATCAAAAGTTACAGGCATTAAAAGTGCTAGTTCTAATTCTTTCATGTAATCATCTTTTGGAATTTCTATTGCTCCAAGCTGCTGGGTAAATGGATTAATGTATTGCGAATCCAAGAGTATAAATCCACGCGATTTTATGTGATCTGCAAGATAATAAAATGCAGCCTTGCCAGCATCGCTCACATTGTTGAAAATTGATTCACCAAAGAATGCTCCGCCCAAAGAAATTCCGTACAGTCCGCCGACAATTCTACCAGATGCCCAAGCTTCGACCGAATGTGCAAATCCTTTATAATGAAGCTCAACATAAATATCAATTATTTCTCGAGAAATCCATGTTTCTTTTCTTTGGGCACATTCTTCTATTACAAATTTAAAATTAGAATTAACCGTGTATTCAAAATTTTGTTTTCTGGAATATTTTTTCAAAGATCGTGGAACTTTAATGTTTTCCAGAGGAATTATCGCCCTTGGGTCTGGGCAATGCCAATAAATCCTGGCACCTTGCTCAGCCATTGGGAAATAGCCCTGGCTATAGGCATTTATCAATATGTCGCTTGTTAAATCTTCGCTCATAGATCTTAAATCTTAGATGCAGCTTCCAACATCTTTGCATGATCTGCCAAGAAAGCTGCCAAGCCTTGACCAGTCAGTGGGTGATTGAGCGACTGCATGAGTGCTTTATAGGGAACGGTCGCAATGTCGGCACCGGAGCGGGCCGCTTCAACAAGGTGAATGGGATGGCGGATTGAAGCAGCGATGATGAGTGATTCGTAACCTTGGACTTCCCAAATCTGGCAAACATCAGTCAGTACCTCTTCCGATGAGATGGCAACATCGTCGAGCCTGCCCATGAAAACCGAAACATAGGCTGCACCTGCGTTTGTTGCAGCAATAGCTTGGGCTGGGCTGAATACCAGAGTTACATTTGTTGGAATTTCTTGGTCTGCTAGCTTTCGGCATGCTTTGAGACCTTCGGCAATCATTGGAATTTTGATTGTAGCCTCTGGGAACCATTTTAGTATTTCGTCTGCCTCGCGCAACATCCCATCGGCCTTTGTTGAAATCACCTCTACTGAGACGTGACCACCGACTGTTTTAAAAATGTCTAATATGATTTCTTTTGGGTCGAGCGAAGCATCTTCCTTTGCCATCAATGATGGGTTTGTTGTAACTCCGCTAATGCAACCTAAATCTACGCATTCTTTTATGTGTAAAAGATTTGCCGAATCAATATATAATTCCATTTTCTTGTAACTCGCTTATTTGAGATTAGTATTTTTCTGTATCAATTCTATTAAACTGCAAAAATAATCATTTATTTTTATAATCGACTTTTCATTGACTTATTATTTATAAACACTTATAAAAATAGATAGTATTTTTAGGATTATAACGTATCTTTGTAGAATTACTAACTATCCATTAATTAAATTAGCAAATGGGTCTTTTCGATTTTTTTTCAAATGATGTAGCAATCGATTTGGGTACGGCAAATACGCTTATTTGGATGCGTGGCAAAGGGATAGTACTCGATGAGCCTTCTATTGTTGCCTTTGACCGCTCCTCCAAGCACATTATAGCAATAGGAGAGGAAGCCCAATCTATGATTGGTAAGACTCACAAGGCTATGCAAATTATTCGCCCTCTTCGTGATGGTGCGATTGCAGATTTTGAAATAACTGAGGGCATGTTGCGAAATTTTATCAGAAAGGTAGCAGTCTCGTGGCAACCGGCACGCAGGGTTGTGGTATGTGTTCCTTCTGGGATAACTGAAGTTGAAAAACGCGCGGTCAGGGATTCTTGTGAACACGCCGGAGCAAAAGAAGTTCATTTAATTGCAGAACCAATGGCGGCAGCTATTGGTATTGGGCTGAATGTTCACCAACCACTTGGCAATATGATAGTGGATATCGGCGGCGGAACAACAGAAATAGCAGTCATTGCCCTCTCTGGCATAGTCGTAGATGAATCCATAAAAACTGCAGGAGATGAGCTAAACGATGCCGTTACTCACTATTTCAAAAATACTCATAATATTTTAATTGGTAGCAGAACAGCAGAACTTATCAAATGTCGAGTCGGCTCTGCAATGCCGCTTGAGGAAGAAATTGAGATTGAAGTCAAGGGACGAAATCTAGTTTCGGGAATTCCTGAGATGATTTCAGTTTCCTCCGAAGATATTCGCTCGGCACTCACTAAGCCTGTTGGAGAAATTATTTCGGCTGTGATGAGACTGCTTGAAAGAACTCCGCCTGAGCTATCGGCCGATATTTTTGACCGTGGTATTATGCTAACCGGTGGAGGGGCATTGTTGAAAGGGCTAGACAAAAGATTGGCCCAAGAAACAAGCCTTCCAGTTCATATTGCCGAAGACCCGCTTCTTGCCGTTGTTCGTGGGACTGGGATTGTTTTAGAAAATCTATCCGACTATAATTCTGTACTGATAAAGAGTCGCCGGTTCTAAGGACACTGTTCCAACTCAAACAGATTCATAAATGAACAGCATATTCGACATAATAATTCGCTATCGTGATTATATTGCTTTTTTTATATTACTTATAATCAGTATACTTTTGATTAGTAAGAGTAGCAATGATTCGGTATCTGGGTTTAAAGCCTTTATGGTCACAAAAGTCGGCTTCATGCAAGACTTCGTCTCGGACTCTCCCTCTGAGCAATCGCTTCTGAGCGAAAATCGTGCTTTGAGGAATATGAATCTAAAAATGTCTGAGCAAATTATTCGCAGCCGAAAGGCATTGCTTGAGAATGAAAAATTAAAAAAAATAATTGCTTTCAAAGAAACATTCGGAAAACAATTAATTCCAACTAAAATTATTGGTAAAAATAAAGTAAGCATTAACAACTATCTGACAATTTCGGCCGGCAATCAAGATTCTGTCAAAAGGGGAATGCCAGTCAGAACAGATCTAGGTTTGGTTGGGCAGGTTATATTGGTGACTGAAAAATATTCTATAGTTGAGCCTGTTAAGAATAAGAACTTCAAGGTTGCCGTAACTATTGTAGAGTCTTCGGCCTCGGGGTATGCCCAATGGGATGGGAGCAATTTTTATTTAAAAAATATCAGCGAAACAATAGAAGTGAATCCAGGCGATCTGGTAGTGACTTCCAATTATAGCAACTTATTTCCATCTGGGATTCCCTATGGGAAGGTTAAATCGGTCGCTCAGGCTCAGAATTCTATGTTCTGGGAAATTGTTATTGACCCGCATGTTAATTTTGCTGCTCTTTGGCAAGTCTTTGTTGTAAAAGAAATCAGAGACAGTGTCCGAACTAATATGATCTCTGAGATTGAAAAAAGGCAGAAATTACTTAATTAAATGGCATTATTGTTTTTGAAAGAAAATGACTGTGATTAGAAATCATCGCCTTCAGGGATTTTTCTTTGAGCTTTGAAATTGTTGAAACGGTAGTTTAGACTAAGAGAAACTTGTGGAAACTCTGGGACATATTTACTGTAATCATAGAATCCACCCGCTTGGGTGTATCCTTCGGTGTAACTTGTGCCGAGAAGATCTCTGATTTGCAAGACAGCACTTAAATTACCATTGAGCATTTCGTATCTGAGGGCAACATCATTTCTTAATCTGCCTTCTGCTCTTCCTTGCGAGGTGACAAATGGGCTGTAGTATGAAAGATTTACTTGTAGCTTCCAAGACTCCCAGAGCTTCAGTGTATTGTTAAATCTCATGCCCCAATTACGGGACTGGTTGTTAAAATTGTCGCCTTCATAATTTCCAAATATTTGATATTCATACAAATTTCCAAAAATATATGTGTCGAGTCTTTTAAATAAATTCATAGCCAACATTAACTCAAAGCCGTAGGAGTGTGACCCACCAACATTCTGTGGCTTTCTTCCAGTAATACTTTTTTCTGAGTCTAGGAAATAATTAAATTTAATATATTCGATTTTGTTGATTCTATTTCGGTAGAATGCCTCCAAAGAAAGATAGCTTTTGCCCTTGTCAAATCGGTTTAAAAATGAAAGCTCATAGGAAGAGATATACTCTGGAATTAGATTCGGGTTTCCTTTGCTTGCAAACTCGGAGGTGCGGGTCGTAAAGGGTTCTAGCCAGTAGGAACGGGGACGTTCAACTTTTCTTGAATATGAAGCCATTATTTGTCTTTGTTGGCTAAAATTATAGGAGAAATGAAGCGTTGGGAATACATCGGTGCCACCGATTTTATAAGTCTTGTCACCCGTGTAAGTTATTGGCTTTTTAATTAAATCTACTGCCCGCTCATATTGCTCAAGCCTTAATCCTGCCTTAGCTCCAAAATCACTAAATTTAGTAGAGAATGTAGAATATGCAGAATATGTGTCACGTGAATATTTGACATAATAGGCAGAATCTGATTGCAGGCTGAATTTGTCGTCGAGAAGATTAATTTGATAATTATCGGTTTCGTCTTGGGATGTACCAAATTGAGTCTGAAGTCCAGACTCGAACTTATTGTTTTCTCCAAATTCTAGCTGGTAGTCTATTTTAATTCTTAGCTTTGTGCTTGGCCCACCTTCTGTGTCTTTTTGGCCGTCAATTAAAATATTGCCTAAGTCTCTGGTTTTACTTAGTTTCAACTCCTCCATCTCACGTAAATCATAAGACACACTAGAGCTTAGTGCGTGTCCTTTTTTCTTAAACTTATGGTCATAATGGGAGTTAAAGGAAATTGCTTTTCCGCCCCTTGAGCGATTGTCTTGGGAGGCATAAGAGTAGTTTTGCTTAATAAGCTCATTTCCTAAGCTGTCTTTTCTAATCGTATTGTCAAATCTTGTGTTTGAAACAGAAGACCAGAATCTGTCTCCATATCTAAAATTTAATTTCAATATATCTTTTGGAGTAAAAGAATACTGAAGAACTGAGTTGATGCCCCAAGCCTCCCTGCCTCTGCCCGATGACCCGTTTGAGAACAATTCGGTCTCTGTTCTAATGTCATCACTTTCTGTATTAGTCCTTCTAATTGATTCGGCGTTTGAGGGATTGGAGTGGAGTGCAAAATTTGCACCAAAGAAGACTTGTAGCTTCTGTGTGTTATAGTTCATTTGCCCAATTACGGAATAATTGTCGAAACGACCAATACTAAGATCTGTGCTGCCATTTAGACCAATATTCTTTTCTTTCTTTAGTACAATATTTAATATTCCTGAGCTGCCGTCGGGGTCGTATTTAGCAGATGGGTTTGTGATTATCTCTATATTTTCTATAGACGATGCTTGGATTTGCGAAAGTGCGTCTGTTGCACCCAAGATTGAAGGTACTCCATCGATGAGAACTTGGAAATTAGAAGACCCACGAAGAGACACATTTCCTCTT
>JAJRPT010000054.1 GCA_024280675.1 Bacteroidota bacterium | reverse complement strand
TGGAAAATTCTTTAAATTTAGAAAACTTTGGTTTTATCAAATAAATTGGCACGCCACTCCTTTGTGAAGCAACAGCTATGCCAGATTTCATCTTTTGAGAAGGACCTTTTGGACCATCTGGAGTCATTAGGATTATGTTGTTATCTGCCATTTTTACAATGTTTTCAAGTACGATTTTCCCGTCACTCGACGAAGAGCCACGAATTAGTTCAAATCCCCATTTGGTGAGTAAATCAGAAAGAATTTGCCCATCACTGCTTTTGCTCACAACTGCAATGGGATTCAAGGTTCGGAAAATATACCAACACGGTAGCATATCTCCATGCCAGAATCCAATTATTGCTTTTGATTTTGGAATTTCACCTTTTATATTAATATCCCATGTCTTTGCGAGCAAGTTCAACATTGTTATAAATAATTTCTTCATCCAATCATTTCCAAAATTGAAGAAGCTACATTGTCTGAGGCAGATTTTTCGCCCAACATTTCTCTTATCAAACAAAGGTCAGCCCTTACTTCCTTGTAATAACTTTCGTTGCTAAGTAACTTCTTGATTTCTTGGGAGATAGACTGTGGACTTGCCTCACCTTGAATAAATTCTTTTACTGCTGACTTGTTCAATAAAATATTTGGGAGTGAAATGTGTTCGAGGTTAATGAAATTCTTCCCCAGAAAATATGTGATGGCAGAGGTCTTGTAAATCATTGCGTGTGGTAATCCCAAAAGTGCAGACTCGAGGGTTGAAGTGCCAGTTTTCACTACTCCAACTTTTGCTTTTTTCATCAATTCTCTCGAAGATGAAAAGACCTCAACTTCTTGATTAAAATAAGACTTATACTCATCACTTGAAAGATGTGGAGCAACTGCCAAACCGAATTCCAATTCACTGTTCCAAGATCTCAGATTTGAAATAATATTTGAGAACAGCTCGCCATGACGTGAAATTTCTTGAATCCTGCTTCCTGGCAAAAGTGCTATCAGCTTTTGGTCTGTTTCGGTAGTATTTGATTGAAAATCTTCATCTTCACACATTGGATGACCTACAAACTCTGCATTTATTCCATGCTTTTTGAAAAAATCTTCCTCAAAAGGCAAAACACATAATAGTTTGTCCACATTGCTGCGAATCTTTGGAATACGCTTCCCGCCCCATGCCCAGACCTGTGGTGCAATATAATAAAGAACCTTGACATCACTTTTCTTTGCCATCTCTGCAAGCCGGAGATTAAACCCTGGATAATCTACAGCTAAAAATAAATCTATCTCATTGTTTTTAATATAGTTATGACACTCATTTAATAATTTTTTAAAGAAAGTATATTTCTTTGCAACTTCCCAAAAACCAACAACAGCCGTGTCGGAAATATCAACAAGTGATTCAAAGCCAAGGTCAGCCATGTGAACTCCGCCGATTCCCACAAACTGAGTGTCTGGGGCTTGCACTTGGATTTTTCTCATAAAGTTAGCCGCATGCCTATCGCCAGAAGGATCGCCAGCCGATATGAAAATTCTTTTCATTCTTTTGTTAATAATTGATGGAAGATAATAAATGTTAATAAACAGATGGCTTACAAACTCAATTCTAGACTATCTTTGTAGAAATAAGTCAAGAACAAATCCTAGTTTTTGTTTTTAATAATTGCAAATTAACCAATCAGCAAGATAAAGAAAATGACTGAATTTATTCACCTAAATGTCCATTCGCACTATTCTATTTTGGAGGCCTGTGCAACACCGGATTCATATCTCCATAAAATTGCAAATTTTGGAAGCAAAGCACTTGCACTCACCGACAATGGGGCGATGTTCGGAGCTTTGGAATTCTACAAAAAAGCTCGTTCTATGAATATTAAGCCGATAATTGGTCAAAGAGTTTTTGTGGCTCCAATTTCCCGATTTGAAAAAAGTAAAAGATCTTCTGGCGGAAGAAATTTCTATGCAATGATTTTACTTGCGAAAAACAATACGGGATACAAAAACTTAATCAAATTGTCATCGCTTGGATTTTCGGAAGGGTTTTATTATAAGCCTCGAGTTGATAGAGAGTTACTTGAAAAATACAAAGAAGGAATTATTGCTCTGAGTGATGGTTTTTCCGGAGTGGTTGGTTCGCATATTCTTAAAGGTGACAATGAAACGGCAATAGAAAATGCAAAATATTTCAAAAATCTTTTTGGAAAAGATTTTTATTTAGAAATTCAAGACCATAAAATTGATGAATCCCAAGAGCTGATTTCCCAGACAGTAAAGATTGCAAGAGATTTGGATATTCCGCTGGTAGCAACAAATAATGTGCATTATTTGGAAAGAGAGCATTCGGTGGCACACAATGTAATGCTCTACATTCAAACGGCAACGGCTGCCAATACTGGCACTTTTAATGTAGAGACTTTACGATTTGGGTCAAATGAGTTTTACTTAAAATCACCTGAAGAAATGGTACAGATTTTTAAAGATTACCCCGATGCGATTGCAAATACTGTGAAAATTGCGGACGATTGTAATGTTGAACTGGATCTTTCCACAAACCACATGCCTGGGTTTCCAATTCCAGAAGCGTCGAATGCAAAGGATTTGGATGAATACTTGGCAGAACTTGTGAGTGATGGTTTGGAGATGAGATTTGGGGATAATATTACAAATGAAATTCGAGAACGTGCTGGTTTTGAGTTGAATGTTATCAAGGGCATGGGCTTTCCAGGATATTTTCTTATTGTTTGGGATTTTATTAAAGCGGCAAAGAAACTGGGCGTGAGTGTGGGGCCAGGGCGGGGTTCGGCGGCCGGTTCGATTGTAGCCTACGCTCTTGAGATAACTAATGTAGATCCACTCAAATATGGTCTTCTTTTTGAAAGATTCCTGAATCCAGAGCGTATTTCAATGCCCGATATCGATATTGATTTCTCAGATGAAAAGCGTGACGTGGTAATTGATTATGTGAAGAAAAAATATGGCGAAGAAGCCGTTGCTCAAATTATTACTTTTGGAAAACTTTCCTCAAAGGCAGTGCTGACCGATGTTGGGAGGGTTTTGGGAGTTAAACTTTCTAAGATTAAAGATATTACAAAGAAGATTCCTTCTGTTTTCGGGAAAGTTAAAACTATAGGTGAGTCTTTGAAAATCCCAGAGCTGAAATGGGTGAAATATATTTGTGATAAAGTTGCGAAAAATCCGAATGCAAGTTCTGAAGATGATTTTAAGTTGGCAAAATTAATTGAATATTCTCTTGTTTTGGAAGGGATGATTAGGAATACGGGGATTCATGCTGCTGGAGTGGTGATTGCACCAAGTTATTTAACTGATTTTGTTGCAATTCACAAATCTTCTCGTACTCGTGAGCAAAGCCTTGATGTTGCCACTCAATTTTCGATGAATGATTTGGAGGATGCTGGACTTCTGAAAATGGATTTCTTGGGGCTGAAAACACTTTCCATTATTGATAATATTTTGGAGATGATTGAGCAAAATCATAACATAAAAATTGATATTGATGAAATATCACTCGAAGATGAAAAGACTTATGAGATGTTCGGAAGAGGTGAGACGATGGGGGTTTTCCAGTTTGAATCGGGTGGGATGCAGGATTATCTGAGGAAACTCAAACCAGAAAATCTCGAAGAAATTACGGCAATGAACGCACTCTACCGCCCTGGCCCGATGAAGAATATACCTGAGTTTATTGATAGGAAATTTGGACGGAAGCCGATTGAATACCTTGACAAAGCAACGATGGAACCGTCGCTGAGGGCAACTTATGGAATTATAATCTACCAAGAACAGGTGATGATTCTGGTGCAAGATATTGCTGGATTTTCGCTTGGTGAGGCAGATTTGCTCCGCCGGGCGATGGGGAAGAAGAAGATTAAAGAGATGGAAAAGATGAAACCTAAATTCATCGAAGGTGCGGCAAAAAAGAATATCGAAGAAAAAAGAGCAATTACAATCTGGGAATTGATTGAGAAATTTGCCAATTATGGTTTCAATAAATCACACTCACTTGCCTATTCCTATCTCGCCTACCAAACTGCGTGGCTGAAAGCAAATTACACGGCAGAGTTTATTGCCGCCAATATGACTGCCGAAATCAACGACCAAGACAAAATTGTTAAGCTCAGAGATGAATCCAAAAAATTTGATATTAAACTGCTTCCTCCAGATATTAATAAATCAGTTTATAAATTTTTGGCAAAAGATAATATTATTTATTTTGGTTTGGCGGCAATTAAAAATGTTGGAGTTTCGGCTGTCAATCATATTGTGGAGGCAAGAAAAAATAAAGAATTTACTTCGCTTTATGATTTTATTTCCAGAGTTGATACAAGACTCATAAATAGAAAGTCGCTCGAAGCTTTGATTTGCTCTGGTGCTTTTGACTCTCTTAATGAAAACGGAATGGATAAAAGATCTTGGCTTTTTGCCTCTATCGACCGTGCTTTGGATTATGCAAGGAGTAAAGAAGAAGAGAAAAAAATGCAAATTAACAGCCTCTTCGGAACAAGTTCTGGTGTGGGAAATGATGAAGTGAAATTAATTGAAGCAGATGTCTGGAGCGATAAAAAAAGACTTTCTCGTGAGAAAGAGTTTCTGAATTTTTATGTTACTGGTCATCCATTATACAAATATGAACCACATCTGAGCTCGCTTCCAAATATGGATACTGCTAATAGTGAGGGGAAAATAATGGGCGAAGAAGTGACTTTATGTGGAATGATAGCGTCTGTAAGAACTCAGTTGGACAAACGTGAAAATCCAATCGCTTTTGTGGAGTTGGAAGATTTTAAGGGGAAATGTGACTTGTTTTTCTGGAGCAAGGAATATAAGAAATATAAAGATTTGATAAAACAAGATGCCTTTATTTTCATAAAAGGAAAGCCCAGAGAAAAAGAGGAAGGCGATGCTGAGATGAAAATCACTGTGAGCAAGGCTTTTGCTATCGATGATGCAATAGCAAATTACTCTAACGGGTACAAAATATGGGTTGATCTCCAAGATGATGAAATTATTGATAAGATAAAAACATTGAAGCAAATATGCGTGGGTTCGCCCGATAAATATTATATTGCCTTCAATGTCACTGACGATTCCAAAAATTATAAAACTGTTTATCTCTGCGAGCAAACAATTCAACTCAATGATATAACAATGGGGAAACTAACGGATTTGTTTGGGAAAAATAATGTACGGTTCTTATCGTTTACAAGTTGATAAATTAATACAATAATCATTTTTTAGAAAAATGCCAAAAAAACAAAATACAGCGAAATTAATACTTTTCGGAATTGGAGCATTAGTCTTTGCGGGAATTATATTTAAAATTCTCATTTGGTTGCTTGGACTTGCTTTCAACCTAATGCTCATCTTGTTTGTGTTAGTGATTGCTGCACCAATTTATTTTTATTTAAAGAAAAAATTTTAACTAGACATGAAACTGTTACTTTTTTTACGGTCATTTGCTTTTGCATTGCTTTTTGCTACAATAATTATACAGGGGATTTTCCTAGCACTGAGCATAAGTCTGGAAAGTATTTGGAAGTTGCCAATTCTTCTTGTTATTGTAATACTTTCAATTCCAATGTATTTTGTTGTGGATAAGAAAATATTCAAACGTGTAAAAGTGATTTCTAAAAAATCATATTTAGAGAAATTAAATAAAGAAGAATAATGAAATACGTATTAATCATACTGCTCTATACCGCTCTGGTCTTAGAAGTTTCTGCCAAACATCAACCGGCTCCAGACTATCCCGATACTTTGACAATTCAACTGGTTAGGTCTTTTTCCAAAGATCTTTTTGACGCAAATGCAGTAAGTATTATGCAACCAAGTGTCGAGGTGATTAATGCAACGTCCAACGATAGATTTTTTACGAAGGCTTATGTTCCCAAGAAAGTTAAAAAGCCATACTTTAGGTTTTCCGTTCAGACTATGACAGGTTTTGTCCCAGAGAGTATGAAAACATTTTCACCCAATGTTCCTGCCGAAAAGTTTGATTTAGCAAAAGCTTTACAATTCGTTGATCCAATAACTGGGGAAGTTTCCGATTCGGCTGGCTTAATAAATTATTTTTTTAAAACCATTCTTTATGACGCAGTTGATTCTGGGGATGTGATCATTCCAGATAAGGCTGCGACACTGCTGGGGAGTGGGCAAGAGGATATGCATTTGGACAGTGAAGTGTTAATAAAGCACGCACGTAATAACCCGCTTTGGGATAATCCGCTTTTAGATTCTAGTATGAAGCAGAGAATAGAAAGTACGCTAAGAGCTTTGCCGGGAAGTTTTCCACTTTCGGCATCGGGCTCTGAGATGAATACATTATTTGCCTTTGTCCCACAGATTGAAATAGGCTCGCTTTTTGGGACTGAATTAATGCTGAGATACATCCCCAAACTAAATTATGGCGAGAAGATTGGAGATTTCGGTTTTTGGGGATTTGCATTAAAACACAGCATTTCGCAATATTTCTATGAGGAGGACGACCCCGAAGCCTTTCAACTTGCCATTCAATTTGGCTTGCAGGGGACGAGTTTAGAGAATACAATTGGAGTGACAGAGACTGAGTTGAAATCTGAGGCATCACTGATGAATGTTAATATACATGGCTCAAAATCTATTGAGAATTGGTTTGACATCTGGGGTGGACTTTCCTATGAAACTATTGAAATTAAAACATCATATCTTTATTACATCAATATTTCTACTCAAGAAGAAATTAGGATGACAGAATACGGAAGTCAGCTAAATAATGATCATGTTCCTCAGCTCTATGAATCGACATTGAGTGATAAAATATTTAAATTTTCCTTGGGCTTGCAAAAAGACATTGGGCCTATTGGGATTTTTGCTGGCTTTTCATTGTCTGAGAAAATTAATATGTTCACAGGTGGCGTTTCTTATACTCTTTAATATTTATATAATATTTTTTTTGTAAGGTAATTTTTTGGGTAATGAAAAAAATATTGATGAAAATTATTTTAATAATAATTATTTCTTAGGCAAACTTTTAGAACTAGAAAACTGGAGCAGTGGAAAACTTGTTGAAAAAAAAGAACTTGCTAAAGATTTCCAAAAAAGTGCAAAAAAACTCTTCAACGAATTTATAAATTATTCAACAAAAGATGAAAAGCAATTCTTCTCTGGCAATTATCCACGGGCTGTCTTTTTACTGAGCAAGCCTCCATATACGCAAAATATCAAAGAATATCTCAATGAATTTCTGTTTAATATTAAATCAGAAAAAAGTGATTTTGAATTTATTCTTTCATTTCTTGCTTGCCTTTTATTAAAGAATAAAACCCTTGAGAATAAACCCAAGCACACTCACGCTCGCAAGCCAAAAAGTATAATTACACTAAAAACTCTAGTTCTAGAAAAAATGGAGTACGGTGAGGAAAAATCAATACTAAGATGCTCATCTTCGGAGTTGGGTGATTTTAAATTAATACTTTACAAAGACTTTTCGATTAATTACAAACTTGTAAGAGTTGGATATTGGCTTAATCTAATTGACTTTTCTTTAAAGCATATTAATGAGGAAAATAATGCAAAAGAGATAATTCTCTACAATAACAAAGATTCCTTGCTGATTCTTAATCCAGATTATTTAATTGATGTGACTGATATTTCGGAATGCTTTTCCTCTTCTTCATACAATGTCAATCTTTATTTCCTAAAGAAATTTGGCAAAATGTCATCTGGTCCAGCACTAATTATTGGAAATATAATCAACCATCTCTTTGATGAAATTGTGGTTCATGGCGACTTAGACTTTGATGTCCTATATGAGGAGGCACTCGGGCAAAGACCAATATCGGTATTCTCATTATCCTTGACTGAGCCAGGTGTATTCGCAGAAATTAAAGAAAAAGCAAAAGTACAATTTGAAAATCTTGTCATATCTTGCGAAGATATTGATGATTGCCAGATTTCGGTTGAGCCAAGTTTCGCATCTCCAAAATATGGGCTTCAAGGCAGGCTAGATGCACTTTTGGAGTATGAAGATGATGGACATAGAAAAGATATAATTGAGCTGAAATCGGGCAGACCACCATCGGTAAATATTGTGGCTTATGATTCAAAAGGGAATCCAGTTCGGACGGGTGTGTGGCCAAATCATCTGGCTCAAACCACGGCTTACAATATGTTACTCGATTCTACATTTGCGGGCAGGACTGGTTATTCGCAAATTTTATATTCTC
>JAJRPT010000053.1 GCA_024280675.1 Bacteroidota bacterium | reverse complement strand
TAAGTGTTTGTCTTTCCGCTCCTATCGGCCACAAGAGCTCCTGTACTTCTGTGGGCAATAGCTCCAGCTTGTGGGAAATATCCTTCAAACAATGTGTTCATTATTCCTGCACCTTTGGTATCTGTCAGAAACTGAGTCCTGTAGCCGATGAGTCCACGAGAAGGAATAACAAATTCAATATCAGTGCGTCCATGTCCATGAGCCATCATGTTCTGCAACTGTGCCTTTCGTTTCTGAAGTCGCTCGGTTACAACGCCTGTGAATTCGTCTGGAACGTCAATATAAACCCGCTCAAATGGCTCGCATTTCTTCCCATCAATTTGCTTGATTATAACTTGTGGCTTTGATACCATTAGCTCGTAACCTTCTCGTCTCATTGTCTCAATCAGTATCCCAAGCTGCATCTCCCCACGACCAGATACTTCGAAACAGTCGGACCGTTCGGTCTCGGTGACCCTCAGAGATACATTAATACGCATTTCTTTTTCCAGACGTGCCCTTATATGGCGTGATGTGAGAAATTTCCCTTCAGTTCCAGCAAAGGGCGAAGTGTTCACATAAAACATCATCGAGACCGTTGGCTCGTCTACCTCTATTCGGTCGAGTGGAGTTGGGTTTTCATTGTCTGTGAGTGTATCACCAATTTTTATATCATCAATCCCAGCAATGGCTACAATATCGCCAGATTCTGCCCTGTCTACTTGTTTTTTACCCAGACCAGAGAACTCATAAAGGGCAGAAAGTTTAATATTCTTTTTGATTCCGCTTTCTGTGGCAAGAGAATGTTGTTTGTTTAACTCAAGGCTTCCATTCCAAATGCGGCCAATTGCAATTTGCCCAACATAGGAATCATAATCAAGCGAGGCGGAAAGGAATTGTAATGGCTCAGTGTCATTTGCCACAGGCCCTGGGATATAATCCAAGATAGTGTCGAATAGTGGTTTCAAATCAGAGTCTGGGTCTTCGAGATTTAGTTTGGAGATTCCGTCACGGCCAACTGTATATAAAATTGGAAATTCGATCTGCTCGTCGCTTGCGTCCACATCTATGAACATATCGTAGACTTCTTCTGTCACCTCGTCAATCCGTGCGTCATGGCGGTCAATTTTATTGATAACCAAAATAATTGGCAGTCCCTTTGCCAGAGCTTTTTTTACCACAAAGCGAGTCTGTGGCAAAGGTCCCTCCGAAGCATCAACAAGCAAAATTGCTCCATCGACAATAGACAATGAACGCTCTACTTCGCCGCCAAAATCGGCGTGACCAGGTGTGTCCATGATATTTATTTTTACGCCCTTGTAAGATATGGATGTGTTCTTTGCAGCGATAGTTATTCCACGTTCCCGCTCCAAGTCCATTGAATCCATTACACGCTCTTCAATTTTTTGATTCTCACGGTAAGTACCCGATTGCTCGAGCATTGCATCGACCATAGTAGTCTTGCCATGGTCTACGTGAGCAATGATGGCAATATTTCTAAAATTCTCTTTTCTCATTTAGTTTTTTCATTTTGTTAAAAAATAATTTCACGAAACTAAGGAAATTCTCATCAATGGCACTCTATATAAATCACAATTTCTCAAAAGCTAGTGCAACAAATTTATTTTCCTTTAAATTCTTCAGGATCTGCCACAACGTGATAGCGCGGGTCGTCTACACCATCTTCGATTACATTGTGAAATTTTGGACTTGCCCTAAAAAGCAAAGTCTTGCATTCGTTTGACAGGTGCTTGAGCTTCACCGATTTTCCTCTTGATTCATATTTTTCGACAAGATTGAATATTGCTTCAATGCCTGAATGGTCTGTCACTTTTGATTCTATAAAATCAATCTCGATTTTGTCTGGGTCATCCTTTGGGTCGAACTTAGAATTAAACACAGTCACAGAGGCAAAAAAGAGCGGTCCCCAAATTTCGTAAACTTTTGTCCCATCATCTTTGAAATGTTTTCGAGCCCTGATTCGTTTTGCACTTTCCCAAGAAAAAACTAATGCCGAAACAATTACTCCAGAAATTACAGCAATAGCCAAATCAAAAATTACTGTAAGCCCAGAAACCAGAACTAATACAAACACATCAGATCTGGGAATTTTATTCATAATTCGAAAACTTGACCATGCAAATGTAGCGATAACCACCATGAACATCACCCCAACAAGTGCCGCAATTGGGACTTGTTCAATCAATGATGAGGCAAAAAGAATGAAAGCTAAAAGCAGTAATGCAGCCGATATGCCTGAGAGTCTGCCACGCCCACCAGATTTAATATTGATAAGCGATTGCCCAATCATCGCACATCCACCCATCCCACCAAAAAGCCCCGTCACAATGTTTGCACCACCTTGAGCCAAGCATTCACGATTTGCATTTCCACGTGTCTCAGTCAAATCATCAATCAAATTCAGTGTCATAAGAGATTCAATTAGTCCGATTGCAGCAAGGATAAGTGCATAAGGAAAAATGAATGCAAGAGTCTCAAAAGACATTGGTATTTTGGCAAATGTATCAAGCCTGAGTGGTGGGAAAGTCCCGGCAAGCCCGGCGCCACCACCGTCATTTATGAATGACCCAACGGTGGGCATATCCAAGCCTGAGAAAATAACTACAGCCGAAACCACGGCAATGGCGGTCAATGCCTCGGGGATTTTCTTTGTGATTTTGGGCAAACCCCACATAATCGCCATCGTCAGCCCAACAAGCCCTATCATCGTCATCATATCGCCTGTATTCAGCCAGTTCCCACCATCTTTAAACATCCCAAGTTGAGAGGTGAAAATCACAATCGCCAAACCATTGACAAAACCCATCATCACTGGGTGGGGAATCAGTCGGACGAATTTCCCAAGTTTCAACACTCCGGCCATCATTTGAATGATTCCCATCAGAATCACGGTCGCAAATAAATAATACAAACCTAGCTGTTCGCCCACCTCACCCATCGCATTTCCCTGGGCAACAAGAGCAACCATCACAACTGCCAAAGCACCCGTTGCTCCGGAAATCATCCCTGGGCGACCACCAAAAATTGATGTGATGAGCCCAATAATAAATGCCGCATAAAGCCCAACAAGCGGATCAACTCCTGCCACAAAAGCAAATGCCACAGCCTCGGGCACAAGAGCCAGAGCAACGGTCGCACCAGACAAAATGTCATTTTTGGCACTCGCCACTCTTTTTGTAATAAACTCAGTCATTTGAAATCTTTAGAAATTTTGCAAAAATTCGAACTGCAAATTTACTAATTTGTTTGGGGGGATGGGCTTTTAATTATTTACTTAATTTTTATTTTAGAATAACTTCCACCATTCTTTTTGTGGCTTTTCTTCCAGAGGCATGAAAATTATATTTACTTCTGGAGTTATAACTTGTGTGGATTTGCCTTTTGATGCCTTTTTAATCCGCTCAACAGGTTCTCGCCAATCATGCATCGCAAGATCATATTTTCCCCAGTGAATGGGCATAACTACTTCGCTCTTCAAATCAAGTGCGGCTTTGTAACTTTCTTCAGGCATCATGTGTATGTCAGTCCATTCTTTGTTGTAGGCACCGCATTCCATGAATGCTAAATCAAAAGGACCATATTTCTGACCAATAGTTTTGAAATCTTTATGATAGCCTGAATCACCACTGAAAAATAAGCTTTTATTTTCTCCGAGAATCACCCATGAACCCCACAATGTAGACATTCTGTCGG
>JAJRPT010000052.1 GCA_024280675.1 Bacteroidota bacterium | reverse complement strand
TAACTCCTTGGAGATAAAAGACCGAATGCTGATCAGCTATCATTTTTATAGTTTCAGACAATTCAAAAATCCTGTCACCTTCGTTAGTTTCTGAGTCGAAACCAAGCATATAATTCATGCCCGAACAACCGCCACTCCGGGTTCCGATACGCAGGAAATACTCCACTGGTACTTCATTCTGAGCTTTTACTTCCGAAATCATTTCCAAAGCACGCCCGGCGATAATAAAATCATCTTTTTCTTCTGCTCCTCCAATATTTAAGCTAACTCTTTTGAGTTCTAACACTTCAGTTGTGTCTGCCATTGCAAATCCCTTTCTTTAAATTATGTTTGAATAAACTGGTTTTCTAATAATCAAAATTAATTACAATATCCTCAGATGTGGGTCTGGATGTGCAAGTAAGCACAAAGCCTTCGTCAATTTCATCTTGGGTAAGAGCGTCGGAGCAATCCATCTCCACTTTCCCTTTCTCCAGCATTGCAATACAAGTTGAACAAGCTCCAATCTGGCAAGAATAGGGTGGGTCAAGTTTGGTTCTGATGGCAGCAGCCGTTACGGTCTCGTCTGGCTTCATCTGGATTTCATGCTCTTGACCATAAATTTGCAGAGTCAGTTTTGCTGTTCCTTTAATCCCCGCGTCACCACTGCCCACTTGGCTGCCCACTTGGCTGCCCACTTCCGTTGTGAACGATTCAGAGTGGATTTTGTTTGAATTTGTGCCCAATAATGCTAGCCCTTCTTTAACTACTTTCATCATCTGTCCAGGACCGCAAGTATAAAACTCGGTAGCTTGAACGTTTTCCACACCCATTTGCTGTAGCAAATCCCCAAGACCTTTGGCATTAATCAAACCATTGAATGTGGTGTTTTGTTGGTCTGGTTTTTCTAATATATGAAATAAATTGAAAGTGGCAAAATCTTTTTCTAAAATGTTTAGCTCATTTGCGAAAATAATTGATTTGGAGTCGCCGTTGCCATAGAGCAAAGTAAGTTTGGATTTCTTTTCACCAAGGAGAATAGTTTTAATAATCGAAAACAGTGGAGTGATGCCCGATCCGCCGGCAAAGAAGACATAATTTTTTGTTTCCTCAGGACTTGCTTGGTGAGTAAACCTACCGCTAGGTGGCATAACTTTGAGCGTGTCGCCTACTTTTAAATGTTTATTAATGTATGGCGAAAGTTTTCCACCTTTGATTTCTTTTACCATGACGGCAAACTCTGTCTCTTTTGGAGATGTGAAAATGGAGTATGCACGCTGGACATCTTTTCCATTAATTTTGTGGGAAATGGTGATAAATTGCCCAGCCTTGAAGATGAACTTAGATTTGAGATTAGTTGTAATGTCAAAATAAATGCAGAGGGCATCGCTGGTTTGTCGAATTATTTTCTTGACCTTTAGATCGTAGAACCGGTGTGGCATATTTATAAATCTTTCTGGATGAAAAACGAATGACTACAAATATAGTTCTTTTTTTATAATTGTTATTAAGAAGAGAAATTATTTTGACAAAAAATCATTTACGTCTAATAATTTAAATTCGCCCTTAGAGAAGGTGCCGAATGTCGGTCGTTCGAACCATTCGCCAAGGTTTACATAGGTTCCATTTTGGTGAGTTGTAACCTCGGCAATGTGGCGGTGTCCCATTATCACGTAATCAAATCCTTCATCTATTTTTGAATGGGCAAAGTCTTTCATCCCGTCGGATTCTCCGTAGTCTTTGTCGCTGGTGAAACGGCGGGAGGATTTCGAGAAGCCAGAAGCAATTCCAATTCCAATATCGGGGTGTATGATTCGGTAGAGGAAATTTGCCCAAGGGCTGCGGAGCAATTTCTTCAATATTTTGTACCCAATGTCATTGTGAGATTTCCCGTCTCCATGTGATATGTAGAACTTTTTGCCATCAAGCTCTTGAGTAATATCCCCTCTGTAGATTTTTATGTCTAATTCTTTCTCAAAAAAATCTCTGTGTCCAAAGTCGTGATTTCCCATTAAGTATTCAATTTTTATTCCTTTCTGTTTTAGCTTGTGGAGCGCCGAGATGGTTCGATAGAACTCCTTTGGTATCACTGTTTTGTACTCGAACCAATAGTCGAAAATATCACCAACTAGAAATAAAGTCTGGCAGTCGAGCGATATTTTGTCTAACAAATTCAAAAAGACATCTTCACGGATTTTGTCGCAAGAGCGTTCGTGATAGCCGAGGTGAAGGTCTGAAATAAAATAATACATTTTTTGCTTTTATCTTAAATTCTTAAATTGAATTAAAAAATTGTTCCAAACTACTAATTTATTGGACAAGGAGGTATCAAATGCAAAATATTTGGAAATATTCTATGGGAACTTACAAAATTTTAATTCTGTTTGTATTGTCTGCATTTGTCAGCTCATGTCTTTTCATCGACATTAAATCGGATTTTGTTGAGACCAAATACTACAATCTTGAAAATAGTAAGGGCGAGGATTTTGGTGAGATTTTGAATGGCGATGTCTTTGTTTATACTTTCTCCGTTGCTTCGGATATTTCCGAAGATGCAATTATGACAAAAGATGAATCAGGAATAAGGGTTTATCACTATCACCGCTGGGCTTCATCTCTTGGTCAAATGGTGAGGGATTATTTTATTTATGAACTGGCGGCTGGGAATTTCACAAAGGGAAGAATTCTTTCAAAACCGAGTCTTTCTCTTCCATCCTATAGGGTGGAGTGTAGAATTCATCGTTGGACTGCAGTGGATTTGGATGGCGGGTTTGCCGTTGAGTTGTCTGTTGAGATTAGCTTGTTGGACAAGGGCAATAATTTATTAGTGAATAAAATCTACGAGAAATCAATTCCAAGAGAAGATGAGGAGGTGCAATCGATTGCCATGGCTTTTGGCAAGGCAATGGGCGAAGTGATGGATGAATTTGGGATTGACACAAAGAAGAGTTTGTCTAGAAAATAAAATGAATATCCAAAGACATCATTTCGGGAGCATATCTTCTACATCCGATTATGCAAAGGAGCTTCTTTCAGAAGTGTGTGAGGCTTGTCTTATTGTGAGTGCAGACTACCAAAGTGCGGGCAGAGGTCGAAATGGAAGGGTTTGGCAAGGAGAGTTTGGTCAGAATCTGTATTTTTCTTTTGCATTCAAGCATTCTTATTTTTCTCCATTTGAAGGTCTTGTCAATTATCAATCGGCATCTTGTTTGGCAGTTCTGAATCTTATGAGATTGATTGCCGGGGAAAGAAAGTTTTTTCTCAAATATCCAAATGATGTTTATGTCAGGTGTCGCGACAGTGTCTTAAGGAAAATATCTGGTATATTACTAGAGCATATCTATGTTGGGAACGAGCCCGAATCAACTGTCATTGGAATTGGGATTAATGTTTGCCAGAGGAAATTTCCTAAAGATATTGCCGGCAACACTACTTCATTATCATTGCTTGCTTATGATTTTACGAGTGAAAGAATTGGTGAACTTCTGGAGCAAGAGTTGTTGAAAACTTTTGAGAAGGGCGAGCGGGACATTTTTGAAAGCTGGAAGAGTGAGTTGTGTATAGTTGGCAAGAAAGTGAGAATTAACGACGAGCAGGATGGGGAAGTTCTGAGGGTTAATGCCGACGGTAGCTTGCTTGTATGCTCTGCAAATGAAAATATTAGAATTGATAATGGCGATAAGATAAGGTACGAAATAGCTTGAGGGTGATTACAAAATTAAGGGAAAGATTGTTTGAAAGATATAATTTTCATGGATTTCGGGAACTCGAGGGTAAAAGTTTGGCAATCTCCAAAGTTTGAATTCACAGCCTTTGATTACGGGGGAGATTGGTTCAGAAGAATTAATTTAAATAAAAATAAAATTTATTATTCTTCTGTTAATGATGCTGAGAGTGAAAGAGCAAAAGCATATTTTAAAAACATCGATTGGAATGATGCTTTTAATTTATTGGGTGATTATTCGGGACTTGATTTCTCTGAAATATCGGGGATGGGGACGGACAGAAAGCTTGGTTTAATAGCCACAGATATAAAATATAATTTACCAGCAATCACAATAGATTCAGGAACGGCAATCACAATTAATGTGGTGGGCGAAAACAAAGAATGCCTCGGCGGGTTTATTTTCCCAGGTCTGGAAACTCAGGCAAAATTATTGAGTGAGTACGGTTCTGGCTTGCCACTTGTCGAAATTTGTCAAGAAGCGGATGAATACAGGCTTGGCAAAGATACCGAGGGTGCAATTTCATTGGGAATATTGAATGGAATGGTGGGTTCGGTGGAGTATCATCTGGACAATATTATGAAAACATATTTTTCAAACTATGATGAAGTAAATATTATTTTAACGGGTGGCAATTCGGAATTTTTATTAAACATTCTTAATAAGAGTGAAAAACTTATAAATTGCAAAATAATTCACGACAATAATTTAGTATTTCTGGGTCTAAAACATATTGCCCAATCACACTGGGTGACTAACAAAGCATAAAAACAATGATAAACGGAAAAAAAGTAGTTGTAGTGATGCCGGCATATAATGCCGAGCAGACGCTTGAGAAGACATATACCGAAGTGCAAAAGGACATGGTCGATGAGGTGATATTGGTCGATGACCACAGCTCCGACGAGACTTCCGAGCTTGCCAAAAAACTTGGTATCGAGCATGTGATTCGCCATGAGAAGAACAAAGGTTATGGTGGCAATCAAAAGACTTGTTACAATAGAGCCCTAGAAATAGACGCCGATATTGTGATAATGGTTCATCCCGATTACCAGTACACGCCTCATTTAATTCCTTCGATGGCATATTTGATAGCCAATGGTGTTTATCCAGTTGTGATGGGTTCGAGGATATTGGGCAAGGGTGCATTAAAGGGCGGAATGCCAAAGTACAAATACATTGCCAACCGATTTTTGACACTTGCTCAAAATATATTGATTGGTCAGAAGCTGAGTGAGTATCACACGGGCTACCGTGCATTTTCCAAAGAAGTATTGCAGTCAATTTCCTACAATAAAAACTCAGATGATTTTGTGTTTGACAACCAAATGCTTTCTCAGATATTCATGGCGGGTTTTGAGATTGCAGAAATTACTTGCCCGACTAAATATTTCGAGGAAGCGTCCAGCATTAATTTCTCTCGTTCTGTAACTTACGGCATTGGAGTATTGAAAACATCCGCCATACATTTTTTCAATCGGATTGGGATTGTGAGTTCGGATATTTATAAGTAAATGTGGGGAAAAGTTTGGCTCGTTTATTGAGGGTTTCTTCTGGAGTGTTATGTGACGGGAAAATAACTTGTTGCAAGTGTGAATTTTATTTCACACTTTGTGCTGTATTATAAGAAATAATTTTGTATTGTAGCTAGAAATAAAGTATATGATTGTTATTATAAACGAGTTTTTGTTTATTAGTATAAAAATACTAAATTGGATACTTAGGAAAGTGGGAAAACGCAATTCTTTTTGTGCTTTTTCTGCTCATGGTTTGTTTATTAGATAAGTTTGAATTTTAAATATTTATTAATAATTTTATTTTAGAGGTTTTTTATGAAAAACGTATATACTTTACTGGCTCTTATGCTGGTTATGGCTGTTAGTGCAGTGGCACAGCCCATTGTGGGTAACGCATGGGCTACTGTTTTGGATCCTGTCACTGTTGATATCGAGATGCAGGTCGATGACAATGGCGAAGACACGGAAGTGGAGTTCTCTTATGGCACGGTAATGGGCGGACCTTACGACTTTACTGTTGAAGTTTTTGGTTCTCCAGATGTTATAGCAGGAACTGGGATTACATTAACGGAGGTTACTACTTCTGTTGGGCTGACACCAGGGATGACATATTATTTAGTTGGAGTTGCATCAAACGCTTCAGGAACTGTAACAAGTATAGAAAGTTCTTTTACAATGCCACCCTTTATGCCTTTTGCTGCTGGGCTAAGCGTACCAACTATGACATCGCTTTCGGCTACACTAGAAGCTATGATTGATGATGGTGGAGCAGAGACTATGGTAGTGTTTTCATGGGGAACTGACATGGGCGGTCCTTACACTAATTCAAGTGAGATAATCACAGTTCCTGCATTTAGCAATCTTATGACTGTAAATACTGAAATAACAAATTTAATGCCCGGAACAGACTATTACTTTATTGTAACTTCTACAAATTCAGCAGGTATTGATGTTTCTATGGAAATGTCTTTTACCTCTACCGAAGAAGCAGTCAATACTATAATCTCTCAACCAGAAGATATAACAGATTGCGGGGGAACTCCAGGGCATTTGCTCACGGTGGTTGGTGGATCTTCAAACGGTACGGCTCAATTCCAGTGGATGCGAGATGGCGTAGATTTAATTGAAGGAGCTGATTTTGCAATGTCTACAACAAGCTCTGGTCTAGTGTTGGGCGAGTTGAAATATGAAGATGCTGGTGTTTATACTTGTGATATTTGGTCTGACAATCTTGACCGCTCTTATGCAGTTACAACTGAACCAGTGGTATTGAATGTAATTCAGACTCCAGTGATTACACGCCAGCCAACAAGTCCTATGGCCGCAGAGGGTGATGTGGCAGAGTTCACAATCGAAGCAAATATTTTTGGTAAAGATGAAACAGACTATCCAGTTGATATTCAATGGTTCTTAAACGAAGTTGCAATCGAAGACGGCGGACGTTATTCAGGTGCTAAGACTAATCATTTAATTGTTTCTGATGTTACAGCAAGTGATTACACGGCTGAATACAAAGTTGCAATGGGCGGAATGTGTGGTTCGGTAGAATCAAATAATGTTAGTGTATCCAAATTCCCTGGCGTTCAAATCAATTTATTCGATGCAGCTATGGATGATGATTGCGAAGGTTCAGTTGTTACTATAACTGTTGAGGCTTCGGCAACTAACAATGGAAATGATGCAGACCTTGTTTATACTTGGATGGTTGATAATGTGGTAGATGCCAGTGCAATGACTTCTTCTTATTCACACACTTTGACAACAACAGATGTATTGATAGAATGCACCGTAACTAATTCTTTCAGTGGACTAAGCCAAACGCAGGGTCAGAATTTCCTTGGCTTGGTAAACACCGCAATTATAAGAGAGCCGGTGAGCCTAGACCTTGCCGAAGGCGAAGAACTTGCTTTGATCGTCGAAGCTGTTGGCGAAAACCTAACTTACCTGTGGTCAATGATGAGTGGCACAATGAGTGCAACACTGTCGAACAACACGTCTGCTGTTTATTTAGTTGCCAGTGGAGATGGTGGTGCACAAGCGTCTGATGCTGGTGTTTATACTTGTATTGTAACGGGCGATTGTGGCGAGCCAGTAGTTTCTGCTTCTGCAACTGTTACTGTTGCTCCTCCTGCATTTAGCTCAATCTCCATCAGAAATGAGAATGTATTTAATCTCTACAATGCTCCAAACCCCTCATACGATGGTTCTACTGAGATTCGTTTTGAGCTTGGAAATTCATCAAGCATCGCAATACTTAGCATTGTAGATTCTTTTGGAAATACAGTATTAACCACAAATGTGAGTGGCGGTAGCTATTCATTATCTGGATTAGACTCAGGGTCATACTTCTATATTTTAACTGCAGGTGAGAACTCAGTTACTAAGAAAATGATCATAATTAAATAGTTTTTATGTAAGAATAATTTATTATTTAAAAAAATAACAATAAGCTCTGCACATTAATTTATGCAGGGCTTTTTGTTGCTTTGTGAAATTGACAGCTAATCCGTAAATTGAGATATGAAATTCATTAGAAAAATAATTATAACTCTAGGGATAACTCTAGCAATATTTTCTTGTACTAAGGCCGAAAACAATGCGACCATCACAAATAGTAAGGGCGAGAGACTAAAGAATCCAAAGCAGGGCAAGGTG
>JAJRPT010000051.1 GCA_024280675.1 Bacteroidota bacterium | reverse complement strand
ATTCTTTTGCAACAAGGAATTTCTCTTGAGCATAACAAAGCAAAAATTGGCTCTGTAATGAAGGTGTTAATCGACGAACAGCTCGGGGGCAAAGCCATTGGGAGAACAGAATTTGACTCGCCCGATGTGGACAATATTGTGATATTTGAAAACCAGGCAAATCTAGTTGCAGGAGAATTTGTTATGGCGGAAATTGTGGATGCCCGTGAGTATGAGCTTTATGCTAAAACTAAATAAAAGATAAAAACATCTTGTTTAAACCAAACAATGTCTCTAGCTTTGTAATTGATTTTTCAGCACAATAAAAATATTATAATGACAGAAACGCAAACAATTACTATTGCAAAAGGTGACGGGATTGGTCCAGAGATAATGGATTCAACCCTAGAAATATTAAAAGCGAGTGGTGTTCCGCTCAAATACGAAGAAATTGAGGTTGGCAAGCAAGTCTATCTTGGGGGAAACACTACGGGAATATCAGAAGATGCTTGGGCAACCATCCGAAGAAATAAAGCATTTCTAAAAGCCCCGATTACAACTCCTCAGGGTGGTGGCTACAAGTCGCTAAACGTGACAATACGCAAGACACTAGGGCTTTATGCAAATGTACGTCCTTGCAAGACATTTCGCCCATTCATCCCAGCATTTAATGATATGGACATGGTGATAGTGCGTGAGAACGAGGAGGATCTTTATGCTGGAATCGAATACCAACAGACAAGCGAAGCCATCGAGGCAGTCAAGCTCATTTCCAAACCAGGTAGTGAGAGGATAATTCGTTACGCTTTTGAATATGCCAAGGTTTACGGTCGAAAAAAAGTAACCTGCATGACAAAAGATAATATTATGAAACATACCGACGGTATGTTCCACCGCATATTTAAGATTGTATCAAAAGAATATCCAGAAATAGAAGCAGAGCATAGAATAATTGATATTGGCTCGGCAAATGTTGCATCCAATCCAGAAGACTTAGATGTAATAGTGACCCTAAATCTTTATGGCGATATTATTTCTGATATTATGGCACAAGTTGCCGGTTCTGTGGGATTGTCAGGTTCGGCAAATGTGGGACAAGGTCGGGCTATGTTCGAGGCTATTCATGGCTCCGCTCCCGATATTGCTGGAAAAGACATTGCAAATCCCTGCGGCTTACTTCATGGAGCAATTCTAATGCTAGATTATCTGGGCATGAGCGACTATGCTAGGAAAATTGAGGCAGCAACCCTTTGTGCATTGGAAGAAGGAATACACACGGGCGATCTCTTCCAAGAAGGAATCACTAAACGCAAAGTGGGAACAAAAGAGTTTACGGCTGCAGTCATTAGGCGAATGGGCAAAGAACCAAAGAACATTAAAGTACGAAAGAGGAACGCAAAGGAAATATCTTTTGGGATGAGCAAGCAAGTAAAATCAAGCAAAGAGCTTGTGGGTGCAGACTTATTTCTTGATTGGGATGAATCTAAGCGACAAGCCAGCGTCCTTGGAGATTCGATATTAAAACTGACTGGTGATAAATTCTCATTTGGATTAATAACAAATCGTGGTGTAAAGGTCTGGCCGGGTGATATGCCTGAGACTTATGCCTCGGATCAGTGGCGTTTGCGATTTATGCCCAGTAATGGCAAAATTACTAATTCAGATGTGATTGAGCTGATGACACGTGTAACCGAAGCTGGGTTTGATATAATCAAACTGGAAAACCTTTATGATTTTGATGGCGAACGAGCTTATTCTCTTGCCCAAGGAGAGTAATCGTTTTTTTTTTTCACGGCACACACTCTAATTTCCCAATAATATTATAAAAAAAAGCTCCGCAAAATATGTGGAGCTTTTTACTTGCAAAATATTTCTAAGAAAATTATTCTTGAGCAGGCATGAAATCAGATTCTTTCATTTCTGTATTCAAAGTATATTTCACTTTGAACAGAGTAGAGAAAAAAGGAGAAGCCTCAGCAATAGTTTCTGGGAGCAGCACATCTCCATATTTCTTGTAGTCAGAGAATATGGATTTGACAGTCATAGAACCTTGTGGAGATTGGACAGTGGTTTGGGTTTCTAAGAGAATAAAAGATTTCTCGTCGAAATAATATAATATTTCAGAGTCGCCATTTTTGGCACTCATCACAATCTTGCCATTTTTTTTCCCTTTGACCTCGCACTCCCAACCCATTTCAATAATATTGGCAAGACCAAACATTCTAGCATCAAGAAGTTGAGGGGCGGGTACTTGTGGGGCTTCGTGAATTTGCCCATCCGACTCATTCCATGCTCTTCCAGAGCTAAACCACTGTTTCTGAGCCATAGCTCCAGCCCTCATATCTTTGTAGAGTTTGTCGGGTGCCATTCTTTTTTCTAATATAGTTCCCACCATCTCTTCACCTTGGAAGCTGATGGTAAGCTCACCTTCGGTTCTTATAGTTTTTACCTCATCTAAATCACTTTTGCCACCAATAGCGTCTTGGTATTCTTCAATTAGATCAGAGACCGAAATATCTACTTTTTCAAGCTTTGCACCTGCCCCAGATGCAGGATAAATATCTAGGTCATATTCGTAGACTGCTCCGAATTGCTCGAGCGATTCTTTTATTTCTGGTGAGCCAACTACAATAATTTGTGTGTGGTCTGGGTTCAGAATATACTTATATACATTTTGAATATCACTTGTTCTCAGCCCTTCCAATATTTTGGTATAGTCTTCTAATCTGGAGACTGGCACTCCTTTGTAATCTGCATTTTGTATCATATTGGAGAGTACGCTAGAAGATTCAAAAGACATGAGGCGTTGTCCAATAACGTATTTTCTGATAGAAGAAAGTTCGCCAGAGCTTATTCCATTATCTCGAAGATCTTTCATTTGATCTAATATTACAGTGATTGAAGAGTCGGTAGCTTCTTTTTTGACATCAGCACCGGCAACAAACATATTCAAATATTTATTAGCATAAGCGTAAGCATAAGGCGTGTAAGTGAAGGAGTATTCCTCCCTCAATGTGCGAAAGAGTCTGCCAGTAAATGAAGCTCCTAGCACTGAGCTGGCAAGTCTCACCCGCTCATATTTAGGGTCTTTAAATTTCAGTGAATTAGTAATTATTGATATTGTACTTTGTACTGAGCCAGGACGTGGAATAAAATACACACCTTTTGGCTTTGGGTCTATTCTAGTATTTATCGCTGTATATTTTTCTTCTGAGTCACTTTTCCAGTTAGAGAAAATATCATAGATTTGTTTTTTTATTTTCTTATTAACGTCACCACTCACGGCGATTGTGACATTTTTTGGATTAAAATATTTATTGTAGTAATTCTTGAGGTCATCTACTGTGATGGATTCGATTGATTCCGCTGTCTCAAATTTTGTAAAAGGGTTATCCTTTCCCCAGAGAACTACCCTCGACAACCTAGAGGCTAGAGTGCCAGGGTTAGATTTTTTTGACATGAGTGTGGTCTTGTATTGAGATTTTAATTTTCTCAGCTCATCTTCAGAAAATGTGGGCGAGAAGAGAATTGATTTATAGATTGGGAATAGGTCGTCAAGATGCCTGGTCAAAGATGCTAAGCTAATCGAGGCATACTCACTGCGAGTACTTGCGTAAATATTTGCTCCACGAGAGTCGAATGCTTCGGCAATTTGCCCCGCTGTGAGGTCGCCGGCTCCTTTTATGAGCATATCATAGACAAGAGATGCAACTCCAGCTTTTTCTCCATCGGCAGAGTAGCCTCCTCCGATTAGGATTCTCATTTCGAGTGTTGGTTGCTCGTCATCTTGGATGAAAAACACTTTAATCCCATTCCTCAGTGTTTCCACTTTGTAATCGGGAAATTTAAATTCTTTAGTTTTAAATGGTTCTGGCTTTGTGTTTTTCAAATTCTCCTCAGATAAAATAGTATTAGCATTAAAAATCAGAAATATTGAAAAACTCAGAATAATAAAGTTTGCTATGTTTTGTCTTGCTTTCATATTATTTTATTTATTAATTTTAGGAATATAGTTAAGTACAACTCTTTTGTCGGTGCTGAAGTATTTATTTGCCACTCTTTGAATGTCATCTTTGGTGACTGCATTATATTTATCAATTTCGGTATTAATCAGTGAGGCATCTCCAAAATATGCTTTATATCGTGCCAGCGACATGGCTTTGTTCAATACATTTTTCTTTGAATAGACAAGGTTTGCCTCGATAATATTTCTTGTTTTTTCAAGTTCAGAATCACTAATTCCATCTTCCATTAGTTTCTTCATTGAAATGTACACTTCCTTTTCTATAGCCTCTAACTCAGGCACAGCACCTTGCTTTGCGACGCAAACAAAGAGTGCCACACCGCTTAGCTCAAGAGCTAAAGGGCTGAGTCCCACATACTGAGCTACTTCTTTTTCATTGACTATTGTTTTGTAAAGCCTTGAACTCTCACCCGAAGCCATGATGCTAGTGAGCAGGTTCACCGCATAATAGTCTGGGTCTGTCATTGGTGGGATTCTGTATCCAATGAACATAACAGGAATTCGTGCTTTTTCGTCTTCTACTGTTTCTCTGTGTTCTTTGTCTAGTTCAACTATATTATATTTTGGTCTGTTTATTTTTCCTTTGCCTTTTATATCGCCGAGATAGTCTTTTACGAGTTGTTTCATTTCTGAGAGTTCAAAGTCTCCGCAGATGGACAGTATTGCATTGCTTGGGCGATAGAAACTGTCGTAGAAGCTCTGGAAGTCTGATATTTTTGCAGCTTCAAGGTCTTCAAATTTCCCAATAGTTGTCCACCCATAAGTACCGGTCCCGAACATATTCTCAGTCATTTTCTCTAGCATAGTGCCGTAGGGTTGATTATCGACTCTTGCCTTTTTCTCTTCCATCACAACTCCACGTTGAGTATCAACGCCGATTTTTTCAATATGCAACCCTCTCATTCTTTGTGATTCAATCCAAAGAGCAAGTTTGACTTGGTTGGCCGGGAGTTTAAACTGGTAAACAGTTTCATCAAAAGAGGTGTGAGCGTTGAGCGTACCACCTGCTTCGTTTATATATTTTGGAATTTCAGCTCTTGGGATATTGTCTGTTGCCTCGAACATGAGGTGCTCAAAGAAGTGAGCGTATCCAGATTTCTTGGGAAGCTCGTCTTTTGAGCCAACTTTGTAATGAAGCACAACTCCAATGATTGGTGCAGATTTATCTATTGTGTAAATAACCTCCAGTCCATTGGCAAGT
>JAJRPT010000050.1 GCA_024280675.1 Bacteroidota bacterium | reverse complement strand
TACTCCGCAAGGTCCTTGCCGACATGCCCCCAGCCCTGGCGAAAAGGAGGCTGGAGTTCATGCTCAACCGCACCCGTGGCATCGGTGGGACAACGAACAATTTTTGAACACCATGAATTCTTAAAATCATCAGCTTTTTCGCATTGTGGAAAAATAAATAAAATATAATTAGGATATGTTTTTTTTTTTTACTTACTTTGGTATCCGAGTTAAGGGAAGGAAAAGAAATGTAGGTAAATAACTCAAAAACGACACTTGTCCGCATCTTCTTTTCCCCAACCAGTGTTATAATTTTTAATAATTAATAAGGAACGTTTTTATGAAAAAGCAAAATTATTTTGCATTTTTTGTTCTGTTTGTTACAGGACTTACTTTCTATTCTTGCTCGGAAGATAAATTACAGAGCGGTAGTATTTCAGAGAATGATTTAAATCCAGTTAATATTACAGGGCTAAATCAAACATGGAATCAATTTGCGACTGCTGAAGGGGAATTTCATAATGAGGGGTTAGCTTATATTCATAATTCATACCTGCCACATGCCTCATCTCATCTTGTTGGTAAAACAGTGGTTGTAAATGGCGAAAAGGAATTAACGCTTGCTGTATACCAAGAATTACAAGCTAAAACCACTCAATTTTTAATTTCAAAAGGAAAGAATCCTTTAGAGGTGCAAAATGAATTTGACAAACTCAATGAAGTTTTTACAAATTTAGGTGCATTTAAAACTACTATTGATAATATAGATTATGTGGAAGGTTTTTTAGATTTCAGAGCTATTCTAAATGAAAAGGTTAGATTAGGTTATTTGTCACAAAGTAATTTTGATGAACTTGAGCCTATGATTACAGCTTTTGAAAATGAAGATGCAAGTACTTTTGACAATATTGTCGCTGGATTCCCAGCGGAATATAATTTTGTAAATGGTGATAATTTTCTTGCTGGATGTACAGGCGTATATAATTATAGCAAAGATTACTGGGCAAATTTTATAAGTGACCCTAATTCATCAGTTCGTAAAAAACAGAAGTCGCAATTACAGATAACAGAACAGGATGTAATAAATGGCATGTTTGTTGCGGCTGCTGATATGATGGGTGGGGTTGGTGCTATTTTCACCTCAGCTGGTGCAGCTTTGCTTCTTGTAGAATGTACTTGCCCTCAATGTGGTGCATGGATTTGTTAATTAGGTATTTTTCATGGATGTAATTATAATATCTCTCATTTTTAGTATTTTTTTAATACCAACTCTATATTATTTTGTGAGTCTGAGGTTAAAACCAAGTATTAAATCTGACAATTATGACATAAAAGTTTTAGTGACTAGTCGTTCAGATAAAGAATTGTTAAATCTTTGGTCTTTAGAGCTAAGTAAAATAGGTTATCGAACGCTTAAAATAGATAAGTCTGAATATTCTTTATATGCTATTCCTGAATTTCTAATACATTCTGGATTAATTATAAAAATTAGACAATTAAGTGACCATAATTATGAGATTACATTAAATGAAAAACTGTTTACATTAGGAAGTGTTGCAAGAAAATACAGGAAAATGGATGAACTAACAAATCACTTATTTATATTCAACAAAGAACAAAATATTGAGTTTTTGTATGAACATTCATTTTAAACAATCATTAAGCTAACAATTCAGCCCCTTGCCAAAAAACTTGGGGCTGATTTAATAAACACCATCATCGCCACAGCACTCGTCGAAACCGGCTCACGAATGGACGAGGTAATTTTCGAGGAATTCAAAGGAACTGGAAACATGGAACTAGTTCTCAACCGCATAATTTCGGAGTGCAGAGTTTTGCCCCAGCCATCGACGTGAACAAATCTGGAACTCGGTCTCCTCCTTCCCGCGAGGATTTTCTCCAATCCCAAACCGAGCTGAACAAGGTCTATGGTACTCCGCAAGGTCCTTGCCGACATGCCCCCAGCCCTGGCGAAAAGGAGGCTGGAGTTCATTCTCAACCGCACCCGTGGCATAGGTGGGACAACGAACAATTTTTGAACAATATGAACTCTTAAAATCACCTTAACATCCCAAATTTCAACAAAAGCTGACATTTCTACAAAGTATCAGCTTTTTGTCGCATTGCGACATATGAATTATAAAATATTTCCATTTATTTTAAAATATAATTAGGATATGTTTTTTTTGTGTATATTGAAAATGATTCATATAATAAATTAGCAAAACATTAATTATCTTTAAAAAAAGGAAACTAAGATGAAATATTTTTATTTTTTCTTGATATCCAGTTTGCTTTCCTGTAGTTCTGGCGAGATATACGATGGGAGTCTTGGCTGGAAGTTTACTGTAAAGAATAGTAGCATTGACAGAACTGACACTTTGTCTTTGCATAAATCTGATTCTTGGTATCCTAAATTAATTTGGAGCTTCAACTCTTTCGACAATGGTATAAAAGCTGATTTTACAAGTGAGAAAAGATTTACCAACAACTCAAGCGTCGTAAAACTACCTTCCCTCTTCGGCTTGTATCTTGAACAAACGGAGCTTGTCCCCCATCCTGAAGTACGTTTTCCTGTCATAATTGGCGATTCTTATAAGTCAAATTATAAAACTGATTCTCAAGACAATAGTATTGACAATATTGGTGTTGAAGGCACACTTGAAGTAGTTGGAAAGATTACGTACCTGCCAAAATTATTAAAAGATTCATCTTGGGTGATAAATGCTGTGGGAAGCTCTTCGGAAGGCAAATTCTCGTCCACATATTATTTCAATGAAAAGTATGGGTTCGTCTATTTCAAATATTTTTTTGGGAAAGATACGATTGAAATAAAATTACATCAATTAAGCACGATTGAAATATTGGATTACCCACCCACAAAATAACAGCTAACCCACAGCCGTGGGGTCATTGTGACTTTTTAATGCGTAGAATTTCTTTTTTTTCACCACATCCCAAATTTTCCTTATCTTGCTGGGCGAAATTCTACCGGTGATGATAATTAATGATTGAAGAAATGATTGAAGAACTATTAAAAAACCTCTTCTCCCGCCAGCGTTTGGGAATAAAACCAGGGCTGGAGCGAACTCACGATTTGCTGAAGGGGCTGGGCGATCCGCACCTGAGTTTCCCCACCATTCACATTGCGGGGACAAATGGCAAGGGCGAGGTTTGTTCAATTATTTCATCTGTTTTGACCGAAGCCGATCACAAAGTCGGGCTTTACACATCGCCACATATTTTGAAATTCAATGAAAGAATCCGCATAAATGGCCGCGTGATTTCCGGCGAGGAGATACTCACAATCTGGGAAAAATTACAAGCACCATCCAACGAACTGGAAGCAACATTTTATGAAATTACAACTGCCATGGCATTTGAATATTTTTCTGAGCAAAAAGTCGATATTGCAATAATCGAAACCGGGCTGGGCGGACGGCTTGATTCCACCAATGTGATTAGCCCCCTTTGTTGTGGCATCACTTCAATAGCTTTGGATCATTCCGAGTTTTTGGGCGATGAAATAGAATCTGTTGCGAAGGAAAAAGCTGGGATAATAAAAGAGAGCGTCCCTTGCTTTATTGGAAATGTGCCAAAGGAAGCCAAGCAAGTTTTTGACAGATTTAATGTAAAGTACATTGGGAAAAAAGAATCTCACAAAGAAGACCACAAAGAATCTAACCGTGAATTAGCCCGCCAGATTCTTTTGAGTATTAGAAATAAGTTTAATTGGTCTGAGAATAATTACCAAGACGGCTTAAAAAATATTTTACGAAACACGGGATATTTCGGAAGAATCGAACTAATCAGAGACGAGCCAAAATTAATTTTGGACACTGGTCATAATCCTGAGTCATTTTCTGCTTTGGTCAAACAAGTCCAATCAGATTATCCTGGGCAGAAATTCGACATTGTTTTCACATCAATGAAAGACAAAAATTATTATTTGTCGATGAAGATTCTGAAGCCAATTTGCAAGCAATTACTTTTAGTCAAAAGCGCTCAAAAAAGAAATGCTAGCATTAACGATATGGCTTATATTGGGCGTGAATTGGGCATGAATTACAGGAGATTAAAATCTTATCAAGAAATTATTGACACTGAAAACCATACAATTATTTGTGGATCATTTTTTCTTATTGGAGAATTTTTAGAGTTTTTAACACTTCCAGAAAATCACAATATTAATCTCCCAGATTCACTAATTTTGTAAATATCTTTTTATTAAATCTGGCAAAGAAATGTCTCCAAACCAACACCCAATCCGCCGTGCATTGATTTCTGTATCTGACAAATCTGGAATTATCGAATTTGCAAAATCTCTTTCTGAAATGGGTGTTGAATTAATTTCTACGGGTGGGACTCACAATGTCTTGACCGGCGCTGGTTTGAACGTGAAAAATGTGTCGGATGTGACTGGCTTTCCCGAAATCATGAACGGACGGGTGAAAACCCTTCATCCCGCCATTCACACCGGGCTTCTTGCCGATCTTGGAAATGATTCTCATGTCGAGCAGATGAAGGGGCATCGATACTCATCCATCGATATGCTGGTTGTCAATCTTTATCCTTTTGAACAAACGCTGAAGCAAAATGCCGAACACTCTGTTTTGATTGAAAATATTGACATAGGAGGTCCGGCAATGCTTAGGGCTGCGGCAAAGAATTACAGATGGACAGTAGTTGTGAGCAGTCCAGAGAAATACGCCGAGATAATTTCCCAGATGAAGGAAAACAATAATTGTATTCCATTGGATTATCGCAAGAATTTAGCAAGAGAAACATTTTCGCTCACATCATTTTACGATTCGATGATTGCTAATTATTTTAATTCTGAGTTAAATATTGATTATCCAGAAAAATTAAATCTTGGTTTTTCCAAAGCATCAGAGCTTCGTTATGGCGAGAATCCCTCTCAATCTGCAAGTCTTTATGGCGATTTCTTTGAAATTTATGAGAAGCTACATGGCAAAGAACTTTCTTACAATAATATTGTAGATATTGACGCTGCCTGCAAATTAGTCATTGAATTTGAGGAAAGCCCAGCTTGTGCCATTATCAAGCACACAAACCCCTCTGGAGTTGGCCTTGGCGACACGCTGAGTGCCGCCTATCACAAGGCATTTGCAAGTGACAATGTCTCTGCATTTGGCGGAATTTTTGCATTCAACAGAAAGCTCGACCTGAAGACTGCCACCGTAATTCACAAGATATTTTCCGAGCTAATTATTGCCCCGGATTATGACGATGACGCACTCGAACTTCTCAAGCACAAGCGAGACCGTCGTCTTATGAGAATGGATATTACAAAGCTACAGAATGCAATGAAAATTGATTATAAGTCAATATCTGGTGGTATGCTAGCACAAGACCACGACAAAGAACTGCTCGACAAAGATAAAATGAGGGTTGCCACAGATCTTCAGCCGAGCGACCAGCAGTGGAAGGCGCTCATGTTTGCCTGGCGGGTGGCAAAGCACGTCAAATCAAACGCAATCATTTACACTTCATCAGACCGTACATTGGGCATTGGAGCTGGGCAAATGTCACGCATAGATTCGGCACGAATTGCGGCTTCCAAGGCAAAAGAAATGGGCTTAGATTTGAAAGATTGTGCGGTGGCATCGGACGCATTCTTCCCATTTGCCGATGGGCTTTTGCAATGTGTGGAAGCGGGTGCATCTTGCCTCATCCAACCCGGTGGCTCAGTCCGAGACGAGGAAGTAATCCGTGCAGCCGATGAGAATAATATTGCGATGGTGTTTACTGGCATGCGACATTTTAAGCATTGATTTCTTCAGTCTGGAAAATTTAACATAGCTGAGTCCTCTTTGATTTAAGAATCATCTCAAATAATTACCCATAATCAATAAAATATTTTCAATTAACTTAAAAGATTGTTATATTTGCGGTTCTATAACAAATTGAAACTAATAAAACATTTCAAGCAGGTAAAAAATGAATTATACTGGACCTAAGGTAAGACTCTCAAGAAAGATTGGCATCAACATGACACAAAAAGCGTCAAAAGTTGCCTCTCGCAAGCCTTATCCACCGGGGCAACATGGTCCTTCCAAGCGTCGCTCCAAGCAATCGGATTACGGGAAACAGTTGCTTGAAAAACAAAGGCTACGTCTTCAGTACAATATCTCAGAAAAGCAGATGCGTAATTATTACAAAAAAGCTGGAGCAATGACTGGAAACACTGGAGATTTGCTAATTCAACTTTTGGAAAGAAGGCTGGACGCTGTTGTCTACCGTTCTGGGCTTGCACGCACAATCTACCAAGCCCGCCAGTTTGTAAACCATGGTCACGTCCGGTTAAATGATAAAAAAGCCACAATCGCCTCAATGTCGCTAAGGGTCAATGACGTGGTGAAGGTAAAGGAAAAGAGTGCAAAAATGGACGCATTCCAAGAGTCCATCCGTTCGGCGGCACCACCCGAATACCTCGACCTCGAGAAATCCGACTATTCAGTAAAATACGTACACATTCCAACTCGTGAGGAAATTCCAGTCGAGTGCGAAATCCCACTTGTGGTGGAATATTACTCAAGATAAAGCCACAATGTGGTAAAAAGCCACAATGTGGTGGGGGTTAGTAGGGTGAGATTCTGTTTATCATTCTGTATTCATAGTCACGAAGTGCGAGCGAGTTGTGGAAGGATTGATCTGCGTGGAACCATTGTGCGTACTTCAGTCTATTTTCAATTTTGCCAAGCACGCGGTATGCTTCTAGGATTTCAGTAAATATTCTTTGGGATTTTTCTGAGCCATCTGTTTTATCGGGATGATATGTGTGAGCCAAGACTTTGAAGCGTTTTTGAATTTGGGAAGAGGAGGCTGTACGTTTTACGCCCAGTATATTATAATAATTTTTAATTTTCATTTTATTTAGTCCTTTAATATATTTCCCTTAATCTTTTCGGCTTAATTCAAATCTAGCAGAAGCGAGTAGGGTTGGCAATAGGTACATCTACTCAAATATTTTTTATTAAGCAGGTTTTACCCATAAACTTGTTCATCAATTTTAATACTTGTCAGTATTTCTACTTCGGATTCGGCTGGTAGTTCGGTGTAAGAGATAACGGACACCATTGGATATGTAGCCGAAATCATGCGATAGAAGTACGGCCTGATTTGAGCCGAGCAGATAATGAGTGGCAGATGCCCGGCCACCGTCACCTCATCTATTGAAGTCTTGAGGGATTCAATAATTTCACTAACATAGCTGGGCCGAAGTCCCATTGAAGGGCTAACAGACGAGTCATTATTGGTGGCAAGGCTTTTTGTCATATTATTTTCTAACTCAGGGTCGATACCAATTGCGTAAATCACACCATTTTGATCTTCGTGTATTTTTTTGATAACCTCTCCAAGCTTATGCCTTACATATTCGGTTAGCACATCTGTATTTTGAGTAATTTTCACATACTCAAGCAGTGATTCCAAAATCACTGGAAGGTCTTTAATCGGCACTGATTCTCTTAGCAGACTTTGCAATACTTTTTGAATAATTGAAAGTTGCAATACCTCTGGTTTCACCTCTTCGATAAGAGCTGGGTAATCTTCTTTTAGGTTGTCAATCAAGTGGCGGGTATCTTGTCTTGTGAGCAATTTGTCAGCATTTCGTCTGAGTATTTCAGTCAGGTGAGTAGTCAGCACGGTTGCGGCTTCGACAACTGTGTACCCCATAATTTCTGCATTCTCTCTTTGGTTATTGGACACCCAAGTGGCCGGCAGCCCAAAGACAGGTTCGGTCACTTCAACCCCTTCAATCTCTCCTTCTGCGGTTCCTGGGTTCATTGCCAGTAGCAGTTGCGGGTATAATTTATTCCGTGCAACTTCATTGCCGCGGATTTTTATCACATAAGATTCAGGCTCAAGTTGCAGATTATCCCTAACACGAACCGGCGGGATAATTACTCCAAATTCACTTGCAAGTTGGCGGCGGACATTTGTTATTCGCTTAAAGACATCTCCTCCTTGAGTTTCGTCTACCATTGCAATCAGGCTATAACCCAATTCAATTTCAATCGGGTCAATTCTGAGCAATTCTTCGACTGGTTTTTCTTCAGTTTTTTCTGATTCATCAGCTTCCTGAAGCTCACCTCTGAGTTTTTGTTCAGCTTCATTCTTCATAGTTCTAGATCTAAAAAATGCAACACTTCCACTAATTGAGGCAAGGATTAGAAATGGTGCAACAGGAAACCCTGGCAGCATTGCCATACCGATAAGCACAACAGACGCAATGGCCAGCGGGCGGGTTTGAGTTCCGAATTGCTTTCCAATTTGTGCATCTAGTTTTTCCTTTGACCCACTACGAGTGACAACCAAACCACCGGCCACCGAAATCAATAGTGATGGGATTTGCGAAACCAAGCCATCACCAATCGTCAGCATAGTATAGGTTGAGAGTGCGGTAGAGAAGTCCATACCTCTTTGCATCATCCCGATTGTAAACCCACCGATAAGATTGACAAGCGTGATTATGATCCCGGCAATGGCATCTCCTTTGATAAACTTTGCAGCACCATCCATCGAGCCATAAAAATCAGATTCAGCCGTGAGTTCCTCACGTCTGGATTTTGCCATCTGCTCATCAATATACCCAGCATTGAGGTCTGCGTCAATCGACATTTGTTTCCCCGGCAGTGCGTCCAAAGTAAAACGTGCAGCAACTTCGGCAATACGAGTCGAGCCCTTAATTACGACCACAAAGTTTATGACAAGAAGTATAATAAATATGATTAGCCCGACGACATAATTTCCGCCAATCACAAAATCCCCGAAGGCATTAATAATCTCACCCGCCTCGGCTTCCCCTAGGATAAGTCTTGTGGAGGCGACATTTAGCCCAAGTCTAAGCAATGTGGTCAGCAGTAAAATGGCAGGAAATGCGGAAAAATCAAGTGGACGTTCAAGATAAACTGCGATCAGCAGAATCAACACTGCAATTCCAATGCTGACGGTCAAGAACATATCCAGAAGGAATGGAGAGATTGGCACAATCAAAAGTGCAAGAATTAAAACAACACCTGCTGCTAGTCCAAAATCCTGATTGGACGCAATTTTGGGCAGAACCTTGTGCTGCATCGAATTTGCAAATCTAGAATTTTTTAAATCAGCGAGGACCCCTCCCTTGCCCGATTTTGATAACTGTGTATTATCAGCCATAGTGTATTTTATTCTCCGCCTTATTGAGGCTTTTGAAATTTGAATCTTCTTATAATTAAAGTAAGTCAAAACCAATTAAAGACTTACGTTAATTTTCCCTTTGAAGATGTAAAAGCCAAATAAAGTATTGCAAATCTCTTGCCATTTTTAAGCTTTTAATATTTTTGTCAATGCGTGACATCACCAGAGGGGCCCCTACGGTATCGGCTTACTCTATATTTTCTAAATCATTTAAAAAAGCTTTTCTTTATGTGTGCATTGGGATTATTTACATTGCATTTATTTTTATTAAACAAACCGGAGTAATATTATGCAAACAAGCAGTGACCACACACACGAGCAGCTCGAAGGCGAGCCGGACAAGCATTATGCAGTATTTTTTGAATATCTTTGTATGGGTGAAGGTCGGCGAATAAATGCACTTTCTGGGCATTATTATTCACGCCATCACATTTATCATTTGTCCCAGAAGTATCATTGGCGCCAGCGGATACTATCTTATGAGCAGACGGTTGGCAATCAAATCAGGATGGAGAAGAAATTAGAGCAGAAGTCATATTTATCGGAATACCAAGAGAATGCTTTGCTAACATTTGGCGTGCTTCAGGGCAGATACCGAGAGTTCATTGGCAACATTTCCAATTTCTGGCCAAACCAAGTAGAGGAGACAGAACTCAAAGAATTTATTCAAAAGAAGAACAAGGAAAAGCGAGAAGCGGGTGATTTCAAAAACATAATGCCTTTGTACAGCGATCCTGGTAGCGACAAGAACAATGTTTCAAAGCAGCTTTCAAACATTGAGCGAGTTTTAAGTATTATTGGCAAGTTCCAGATAGTCTGCGACAAATTTATAAAGCAGCTAGAGGTCTCAGAGTTTGAGTTCCAAACCCAAGACAATGACGCAATCGTCGATGAGTTGGACAAGCTGGCCCAATGGGCAGAGGACACAAACCGTGATGCAATAGGCAACACCTTCATCCAAATAGAACAAGAAAGCACAGAGCTAGCAGGCAGAAGCGTTGATTTTGAGCGAATAAAAAACTAAACAGCGAAATATTTGTTATTCATGTCAATCTCTTTCATCCAGACAGAACAAGAAAGCACAGATCTAGCAGGCAGAAGCGTTGATTTTGAGCGAATAAAAAACTAAACAGCGAAATATTTGTTATTCATGTCAATCACCTTCATCCAAATAGAACAAGAAAGCACAGAGCTAGCAGGCAGAAGCGTTGATTTTGAGCGAATATAAAACTAAACAGCGAAATATTTGTTATTCATGTCAATCACCTTCATTTTAAAATTCTAAGTATGTCATTTCCGCAAAGTCGGGAAACTTTAGTTCAGCGAATAAAAACTAAACAGCGAAATATTTATTATTCATGTCAATCTCTTTCATCCAGACAGAACAAGAAAGCACAGATCTAGCAGGCAGAAGCGTTGATTTTGAGCGAATAAAAAACTAAACAGCGAAATATTTGTTATTCATGTCAATC